>JASHPP010000419.1 GCA_030038035.1 Trebonia sp. | reverse complement strand
CGGACCCGCCACCAGCGACCCTACGCCCATTTCCCCGGCTCATCCCGCCGCCGTTACTCCCCGCCGGACCGCAGCTGCGGTCAAGCGGGCTGGGCTTGACGGCAGCGAGGACCGGCGCACACTCACCAGGCGGGAATAGCCGGCCCTTGACACAGAGGGGAGCCATGAGCGTAAGGCGCCAGGTAGCGCCCGCAGCCTGATCAGTTCAGCGGATGAACGCCCTGGCGGACGCTCACGAAATGGAGCGGTCGTCGCGCAGGGCTGTATCGGATGGGAGCAGGCGTCCGCGTGCCGCTCCATCGGGCGGATTATCGGAGCGCTACCACTCTCGGGATTGCCGGCTGGTGCGGCGGCGATCGGGGCTGTCGCGGAATGACCGCCAGCGGCTACCCTCAGTAGCTCTCGTCGGCCCTTGCGGTGCGATGGGAGCAATGGGTGCTAACGAGCGTCTCTCGTGACTCGTTCCACGCCGGTCATGTAAATTGTTCGAAAAACTGTGTCTACCTGGAGTCCCGTTACGGAATCGAACCGTAGACCTTCTCCTTACCATGCCTGCCGGTTTCGTCTGGTGGGGTCGCGCTGGGTCCGATTGCCGCACGTCAGACGGGTACCGGCGTCTGGGTACGTCGTGCTCTGCCCGTCATTGCCTGGAGCCGTTGTCGCTTGATTTGTCACTGGCTCCCTGAGCGACCTTCCTCCGAAACGCAGCGTTCCCCGTAGTGGAGAACCGAAGCGCATGACCATGGTGCCATGACCCAGCATCACGCCGTCATGACGAGAATAGGGCTGATCCGGCCCGTAACTCCTGGTCCTGGCTGAAGAAGTTCAACTGGGGAAGAAGCTGGCCCGCAGCGGTGATGAGTTGTTGCGCCGTCCCGGCTGCCAGCGCGGCTTCCTCCGCACTGGCCGTGTCGGCGGGCAAGCGAGGGTATTCCAGCTCATTCCGGCGACGGCGCAGGACCCCGAACGGCCGGAAGCCATCTCCGAACTGAGCCCGGACCGCTTGTTCGACCGCGTAGTGGCCTCCGCTCGTCGTAGCGCGCAGGCCTTGCTGCGCGAGCAGGGCGATGCAGGCGAACCGTGCGGCGTCATAGGCCAGGACGTAAGCGCTGTATGCGTCGCTGGAGACCAGCCCAGCTGCTGTGGCCGCCGTCCTTCGTGCTTGATCGAGCAACCGGGTTCCATCGGCCGCCGCGCCAGTCACCTGCTCCAGTTCTCCGCGAGTGATGAGCCGCTCGACCTCTGACTCGCCCCGTGCCCACCTAGGCATGGCCCGACCGTCCTGTGCCGGCGAGCGGATCGGAGGCGCCGTTGTCGTCAGGCACAAGCACTGGCACGAACGGGCTGGCCTGGATCTGCTGGACAAGCGGATCGGATGCCAGGCGCCACGCATCTTCTGAACGGATCACCGGATTGACCGCCATCCCAAGACGCTGTTGCGCACGGTCGGCCGCGTCGTAGACGTCTTCTCGGCTCGGCCGACCGACAACCAGGACATCTAGGTCATGGGGCGGCTTCCCCGGGCGCTGGCGGTAACGGGCCGCCCAGGATCCGAAGATCAGCACGTGTTCCGCTCCCGCTAGGTGCGAGAATTCCTCAGCCACCACCTGGAGTGGACCCCATGACAGAAGCAGCAACTCAGCCAGCGGCTCGGTCGCGCGGTTGTCCCGGTTGGCTCGCACCATCGCCGAGCGTCCTACCTCTCGTCGCCGTAGCAAGCCCGCGTCCGTCAGCCGTTTCACCTCGCCATGCACGGTGCTGAGGGGAGCATGGAAACGCCGCGCTAGTTCCGTCAGGCTGTGCTCATCATCCGGATTGAGCAGCAGCGCCGCCAGGATGTCGGCCTGCAGCCGTGACCTAAAGATAGGCAGCAACGCGGGTGCTGCACTTCGCATAACCTGAATTTATATACGAGTTATCAGAAGAGTCAAGCTTCTTGTGCTGGGTCGTGACGGAGAGCTGCGGAACCATGCAACTCGGTGGTCTGAGGCGGAGCCTCGCTAGGATTTTCCCCATCCGTACACGTCATCACGTCAAGGCAGTATTGAAAGGTATCCGCCAAGATGCCCGGATCACAATGCTGCGAGCATTGCGCCGAGATCCTAGAGCTGCGCGAAGAGATCGCCGAACTACGGGCACGCCTGGACAGGCTGAGCGGCGCACCGGGAGATGCGGCGGGCAGCAGACCCGCGCAGGCGAAGATCGGGCAACCGCCTGCCGTCCAGCCGCCACGGCAGATGGTCCTGCCCCGCCCGATAAACGGCGCACCTTTGCCGCGGGTGGACCAGGAGTCAAGTACCCAGGACAAGCTCGGCCTCTACCGGGTTCTTTTCGCGGGCCGCAGCGACGTCTACGCCTACCGGTGGGAAAACACCGCGGACGGCACCAAGGGCTGGTCACCGAAACGGCGGCCCGGCACTACCCGCGACAACCCGGAGTACCTGCCGCTCACCGACGATGTCATCGCCGCGCACCTGACGAAGGACAACCCCGCCGCCTGCGGACTGTGCGTGATGCTGGCCGATAGCACCTGCAGGCTGCTGGTCTGTGATTTCGACGGCGGCACGTGGCGGCTTGACGCCGCTGCCTATGCGGAGGCAGCGGCATGGGCGGGTGTCCCCGCTGCAATCGAGATCTCCCGGTCAGGCGAGGGCGCGCACGTGTGGACGTTCTTCGCCGAGCCGGTCGCTGCTGTCGATGCGCGCGCCATGGGGGGCGGCCTGTTGCGTGAGGCGATGGCCATCCGCGGCGAGATGGGCATGGAGAGTTACGACAGATTCTTCCCGGCGCAGGACTACCTGCCCAGGCGTGGCTTTGGGAACCTGATCGCGCTGCCCCTGGAGGGCACGTGCCGCAAGAACGGCACGACGCTGTTCATCGATCCGGCAACATTCAAGCCATTCGAGGACCAGTTCGCGTTCTTGTCGTCGATCGAGCGTATGACACGGCACGACGTGGTGGAGCGTGCGGAGGAGCTGCAGCCACCGATGGTGGGCCCCGAGGTATGGCTGCACCGATCTCCGCTGGCCGAGGAACCTCCTCCTCCGGAGGTCATCAAGGCGGAGCTGAGCGGGATGCTTGCGATCTGGCGCGCCGGGCTTCCGCCAAGCCTGCTGTCGTCGCTGAAGCATCTCGCGTCGTTGCACAACCCGGAGTTCTACAGTCGGCAGCAGATCGGGTTGAGCGTATGGGGCGCGCCCCGGATGCTGCGCTGTTATGAGGAGTCCGTCGATCGGCTGCTGCTGCCGCGGGGCGTCGCCGACCGCGCCGCGCAGCTGATCGAGAAGGCGGGAAGCCGCTTGGTGATCACCGATCTCCGCAGCGCCCCCGCGGAGCTTAAGGTCGCGTTCTCCGGAACGTTGCGGGCGGAGCGGCGGATTGCGGTGAATGCGGTCGCCGCCCACGAACTCGGGGTCCTCGTAGCTCCCCCGGGCGCCGGGAAGACCGTGATGGGATGCGGCGTGATTGCCCAGCACCAGGTGCCCACGCTCATCCTAGTCGACAGGACCCCGCTGGTGGACCAGTGGAAGGAACGGCTGCGGGAACACCTCGGCCTCGCCCCAAGGGAGATCGGCCAGCTCGGCGGGGGTAAGAAGACGAAACTCAGCGGCCGGGTAGACCTGGCAACGCTGCAGGCGCTCACCCGCGCCGACGACCCCGCGAAGATCCTCTCGGAGTACGGGCTCGTCATCGTCGATGAATGCCACCACGTCGCGGCGAAAACCTTCGCTGCGGCGATCAGGTCCCTCCCGGCGCGGCGCTGGCTCGGGCTCACCGCGACACCCAAGCGACCAGATCGCCGCGAGGAAATTATGTTCATGCAATGCGGGCCTGTGCGCCACAAGATCCCGAGCGTGACAGACCTAGTCCAAGAGTTGCATGTTCATCCGACTGCCACGACCATCCGCGAGGACATAGACAGCGAAACCCCGGGCATACTTCAGTCGATCATCATCCCGGCGCTGGTATCGGACCGGACCCGCACCGCCCAGATCGTCGATGACGTTATGCGCGCCATCAGACGCGGCCGTAACTGTCTGGTGATGGCGGGGCGGACCGAGCATGTCGACGTGCTGTCTT
>JASHPP010000418.1 GCA_030038035.1 Trebonia sp. | reverse complement strand
ACCCGTCGGTGCCCAGCCCGGTCTTCGACGTGCTGTACAGCGGCGAGGTGTTGAACATCCCCCACAGCAGCAGCGCGCCGAGAATGCCCCCGACGAACTGCGCGGCCCAGTAGCCGACGGCGTCCCGCACAGGAAGACGGCCCGCGAGCAGCGCGCCCATGGTCACCGCGGGATTGACGTGGCAGCCTGTCAGCGGCCCGATGGAGTAGCACAGCGCCAGCAGCACGAGGCCGAAGGTCAGCGCCGTGGCCACCACGCCCGCTGCCAGGCTGCCGCCGTCGAAATGGAACCCGAACATGAGGGTCGCCACCCCGACGCCGAAGAACACCAGTACTCCAGTGCCGAGCATCTCGGCGACGAGCTTGCGAATCAGTTGCTCCCTTGCCTGCATGGCTCCCCCGAACTTATCTGTCTGGGTGGGCCATGGTGTCGATCACCGCTGTCGCGGCCAGGATCAGGACGTCGTTCTCGCCCGGGAGCACCTCGACCCCGTAGGTGTCGCGGACCCGGAACCACCGCTTGGAGATCTCGGCGACCTTGTCCCCGTCACGGTCGATCGTGTACTCGTGGTCGACGATGTTGCCGTGGACATGCAGGTCCGGGCCATCGGTCTTGATGACCCACCGCTCGCGCAGCGGCGCGATCATGGCTTTTTGCACCATGGCGGCCCGCTTCCCGTCGGATCCCTCGATCTCCATGCTGTCCCGCACGTGCAGCATCCGTTCCTGGATCTTGCACAGCTCATGCCCGGCCATGTCCTCGAACAGGATGGTCTTGCGGACCCGCAGGGCCTTGCCGTCCAGCTTGTACACGCGCTCGCCGCGGTCGTTCTCGATCGTGTAGTCATCGCCGATCGAGATCATGCGCTGCCGCATCTGGTAACGGGTGGCTTCCCGCTCTTCGTGGCGCTCCCGCCGTCGTTCCCTGAACATTGCCGTACCCCCGTTCCTTGCGTGACTTGACAGACACGCTGAGTAACTATACTCAGTGTCCACTCGGCCAGTCCGGCGCACATCACCCGTGCTGAGTGTCTTGCGGGCGGCGTCTTTCGATTACCCTCCGACCAGGCGGGCAGTTTTGCCGGGGCTGACCTGCGGTGGGGTTCAGGGAGAGGCCGGTGCGGGAGCAGGACCTTTTTACGCTGGCAGTGGCGATCGCTGTCGTGGTGATCATCGGGCGGGCGGTCGCCAACCGGCTTGAGGTGCCCGAGGCGATCGTGCTGGTCATTCTCGGCGTGCTGGCCAGCCTGATCCCGCAGGTGCCGAATGTCGACCTGCCGCCGGACGTCGTGCTGCTTGTGTTCGTGCCGCCGCTGGTCTACTACGCCGCGTTCCTGTCCGCGCCACGGGAGTCCCGTGAGAACGCGGTGCCGATCAGCGCGCTCGCGGTCGGGGCGACCGCGGCGACGATCGCGGGCGTGGCCTGGGTGACCAGGCTCGTCCTGCCGGCCCTCGGCTGGGCGCCCGCGCTCGCGCTGGCCGCCGCCGTCGCGCCCACAGACGCCGTGGCCGCCACGTCCGTGCTGACGCGGCTGGGAGCGCCGCAGCGTGTCGTCGCCATTCTCGAAGGCGAGAGCCTGATCAACGACGGGGTGGCGCTGACCGCGTTCGGGCTCGCGGTCGAGGCGATGACGCACCCGCTCACAGTCGGCCACGGGAGCGCGCGGCTGGCCGAGGTCGTGTTCGGCGGGATCGCCTACGGACTCGCCGTGGCGGTGGTGATCGGGCGGCTCCGCCGCCACGTCCGCGATCCCATGATCCAGATCATGCTCTCGCTGATCACGCCGTTCGTCGCCTACATCCCTGCCGAGGAACTCAACGTGTCGGGCGTGCTGGCCACCGTGGTGACCGGGGCGTACCTCGGGACACAGACGGACGGCCTGATCCAGCCGGCGTCGCGAATCCCCGGCACGCTGTTCTGGCGAATGCTGATCTTCCTGCTCGAGTCGTCGCTGTTCGTGCTGCTCGGCCTCGAGCTGCGCTCGATCCTGGCGCACCTGTCCGGCACCCACTCGGCGGGGTGGCTGGCCGGGGCGTCCGCCGCCGTGGTAGGCGCGGTCGTCGTGATCAGGCTGGGCTGGGAGCTGACCATGTCGCCGCTGATCGGGCTCCTGCCCGGCCGGCACTCCGCCTTCGTCAGGAACCCGTGGCGGCAGCGGCTTGTCATCGGCTGGGGCGGCATGCGCGGCGCGATCTCGCTGGCCATCGCGCTGACCCTGCCCGTGACGGTGAACGGACGGCCGTTCGGGGAGCGCTCGACGCTGATCTTCCTGGCCGCGTGCGTCGTCGTGGCGACGCTGATCGGGCAGGGACTGACGCTGGCGCCGCTGCTGCGCGCCCTGGGTCTCGCGCAAACCGAGCAGCACCAGCGCGCGGAGGCGTCCGCGCGTGCCAAGGTCACCGAGGCCGGGCTTGCCCGCCTCGACGAGATGGCCGAGGACGGGAGGGTGGACGAGGACACGGCCAACGTCTACCGGCAGCTGCTCGAGCTGCGGCTGGACCGGGTCCGGATGGCGCTCGGCGATGAGGGCCGGGACCAGTCCGTCGACGTGCACAGCCTGCGCCAGGAGCTCGTCCGCGCGCAGCGGGACAAGCTCGACGAGCTCTACCGCACCCGCAAGATCACCGACGAGATCCGCCGCTCGATCTCCCGCACGCTCGACATGCAGGAACCGGGCCTGTTCCGCTGAACGGCGCGCGTCATTGACACTAAACTCTCAGCCTAGTTGTGTGAAATTCACAGGCATGCGGGAGTAGCTTCCCCGTGTGTCCGATTCCCTCCCTGGGCACGCCAATTCAGCGCACGCTGCTGCTACGGCATCTCGGCCGCGGGGGGCGGCCGGGGTGCCGCGGCGTGCTGGCCGGCGCTGGCTGGCGGCAGCCGGGTGGGCCGTCGGCTGCGCGGCACTGCTCGCCTTTTTCATCCGGATCTCGCTTGATTTCCCGCAGAATTCCGACGGGGCGAATAATGCCCTCCAGGCCTGGGACATGCTGCACGGCAACCTGCTGCTGCACGGGTGGATCCTCGGCGACGTCTCGTTCTACGCCCTCGAGCTGCCGGTTCTCATGCTGACTGAGCTCTTCTTCGGGCTCAGCGTGCTCAGCAGCTACATCGCTTCCTCGATCGTCTACCTGCTCGTCGTGGCCTGCGCGGTGGCCCTGGCCGTGCGTGGCAGCGGCGGGGCGGCCCGGCTGGCCCGCTGCGGAGCGGCGGTCGCCGTCCTGGCGATCCCGCTCGCCATTCCCTACGGCCTGTGGGTCGAGATCGGGCCGCCCGACCACATGGGCACCTGCGTGTTCGTCCTCGTCTCGTTCCTGCTGATCGACCGCGATCGCATGCCGCGCTACATCGCGCCCCTCGTCGGCGTGATCCTGTGCGCCGGCCAGCTGAGCGACGTCACCGTCTTGTACATCGCCGTACCGGCGATCATCCTCGTGTCCGCGTACCGCATGGCCGTCGCGCGGCGGCTACGCACGGGCGACGGGGCGATCGCGCTCGCGGCGGCCGCGTCCGTGCCTGCCGAGCTCGCCGTTCGCGCGGTGCTGCGGCACTTCGGCGGGTACCTGATGGTCGCGCCGGAGTTCGCGCTCGCGGCGCCAGGTAAGTGGGGGCACAACGCCGCACTCACCTGGGACGTCCTGCGGTACCTGTTCGGGGCCAGCCGCACGCCGCGTGTCCCGCTGCACGGCGCGCTCACCATCGTCGGGCTGATCGCCGTCTTCGCCGCGGCGGCCGGCCTGGTCACGGTGGCCGTGCGGTGGCGCAGAGCGAGCCGGGCCGAACAGGCCCTGTGCCTGGCGATCATCTTCAACCTCGCCGCGTACATGTTCTCCACGATCCCGAGGGCGACCAACTCCCATGAGATCGCCTTCGTGCTGCCGGCCGGCGCGGTACTCGCCGCCCGGTTCCTTGTGCCGTCGCAGATCACTGCCCGGGTGCGCGCGGGAGCGGCCGCCACCGTGGCGGCCGCCGCCGCGCTCGTGCCGCTGATCGCCGCCACCACGTTCCCGGCGGCGGCGCAGCCGTCCGACGACGTCATCGCCTGGCTTGAGGCCCACCACCTCAGCTACGGCCTCGCCGGCTACTGGTCGGCCTCGGCGACCACCCAGAACGCCGGCGGCAAGGTCGAGGTCCGCACGATCGGGATCCACGGGACGACGGCATGGACGTACAACTGGGAGATGGACGCCGGCTGGTATGACGCGGCGAGGTACTACGCGAACTTCGTCGCGGTCGAGAACAGCTACCCGACGCTGACGGTGCAGGATGCCGAGCGGGCGTTCGGCAGGCCCGCCTCTATCGGGAGCGTCCCCGGCTGGGAGGTCCTCGTGTACCGCGAGAACCTGCTCACTCACGTCAAGGCCGCGCCGCTGCCGCGCGCGGAGTAAGGACCCCGGGCGGGCCGCGTTGGCGGGCCGTGTTGGCGGGCCGCGTTGGCGGGCCGTGTTGGTTGGCCGTCTCAGGTGGCTGGCCGGAGCTGCGCGTTGCCGCGGTGCTGTGGGCCGCGGGGTCCGTAGTCGAGTTCGGCTCCGTTGTTGCTGCTGTGGATGACCGAGGCGGGAGCGTCGTAAGGATCCATGACTGACTCGATGAAGATCAGGCTGTCGTTGGGCGCGCTGAGCGCTTTTTCCAGGTCCGCGACGGTCTTGACCACGAACGACCGTGCGTTGGTGTCCGGCCGGAACACCTTCGGCAGCTTGGCGTAGGCCCATGCGGCGATGTCGTTGTAGTCCGAGGTCTTGCCCATGTAGCCGCGCTCGATCGTGTATCCGCCGTTGTTGACCAGAAAGATCACCGGCTTGCAGTCATGGCGCAGCATGGTCGACAGTTCCTGGACGGTCTCCTGGAACGAGCCGTCGCCGATGAACAGCAGGTGGCGGCGGTCTGGTGCCGCGGTCAGCGTGCCAAGCAATGCCCCGACGCTGTACCCGATCGAGCCCCAGATGACCGACGCGACCACGGTGCACTTGGGCGGCAGCCGGAAGCCGAAGATGGCGTACGACGTCCCGTTATCGGTGAGGAGCACGTCTCCAGGCCGCAGGTAGCCCTGGATGGTTTCCCAGTAGGCGGCCTGGGTCAGCTTGGCGGAGCCGTCGGCGTGGGCGCCTGCCGACGTGCCCGCGGCGAAGTAGGCGGTGGCGCGGCTGCTGACTTGCGGGACCGCGTCGATGACGCCGCGCAGGACTTCCCTGAGGGTCACCGCCTGGTAGTTGTCCTCGCCGATGTCCACCGAATGCCCGCGGGCGCGGATCGTGTCGGCTGGCAGCGACGCGGTGAAGTCGCCCGAGGTTCCGTCGATCGGCCGGTAGCCGATGGACAGCAGGCAATCGCTGCCCTCGATGGCCTCGCGGGTCTGCGGCGCGCTGGCCTTGCCGTTGTAGATGCCCGCGTAGTGCGGGAACGTTTCGTCGATCACCGCCTTGGCCGGTCCGGTCACCGCGACCGGCAGCTGCAGCTTCTCGGCCAGCCCCATGACCTCCGTCGCGGCGCCGTACCGGTCGACGTCCTCATCCACCAGGATCGCCGGTGACTTGGCCTGCGACAGGTGGCTGGCGATCGCCGCGACGCACGACTTGAGCCGTTCGGGATCGCTTGACGGCTCGGCAAGCACCAGCGGGGCCGCCGGGACCTCGATGTCGAGGTAGGCGATGTCCGATGGCAGTTCCATGTACACCGGGAGCTTCTCCCGCCAGGCGGTCAGGATCAGCCGGTCGATCTCCGTGGCCGCGTTGGACGGGGTCAGCCTGGCCTGCGCGGCGGTCACCTGCGCGAAGGCGCCGAGGAAGCGGTCCCACGTCCCGTCGCCCGTCGTGTGGTGCATCCCCAGGCCCCGCTCGATCGACCTCAGCGGTATCGACCCGGCGATCAAGATCACCGGGAC
>JASHPP010000417.1 GCA_030038035.1 Trebonia sp. | reverse complement strand
CGCAAGCTCATCGCGCTCGAGGCCGAGGTGCCGCCGCAGCGGGCGGCCACCGGCGTGCTCGCCGACCGGATAGCCGCGGCCCTCGTGCACCGCGAGCCGGGCTGGCGGCTGCCCAGGCGCAGCGCGCTCGCCCGCCGGTACAACGTGAGCATCGCCGAGATCGACACCGCGGTCGCCGAGCTTGCCCGCCGGTCGCTCATCCGCAGGCTGCCCGATGGGCAGCTCTACCGGGCCAGCCCCGCGGAATACCTGATCCCGGTGGAAGGAATCGGCGGACTCAGCACCCGCCTTGACCCCATGGGCGGCGAGATCACCTGCCAGGCCAGGCACGTGTCACAGCGAGGCGCGCCGCAGGACGTGGCGTGGGCGCTCGGCGTCGACGGGGCGGCGCCGGTCCGGATCGTGCGGTGCGTCTGGGCGACGGGCGGCGAGCCCGTCGCCCTGTCGACCGCCTATGTGCCTGAGGCTGTGGCCGAGTCGGTGGCCGCCTACGACCCTGGCTCCTTCGAGGCCATGCTGCGCTCGCTCCCGGCGGCGAGCCCAGGGGCAGCGCCCGCGCGCGCGAAGGCAGTGGACCTCGAGTTGTCGCCGCCGCAGCCGTCTGTCGCGCGCAGCCTCCGGCTGGTTCCCGGCCAGCCCGCCATCTCGGTGACGATCAGGTTTGACGACCCGGTCTCAGGGGCGCCAGTCGGCCTGACCGTCGTCATCTTGAAGCCGGAGCAGTTCCGTGTCGTGGTCGAGACCGGCAGTGCGCTGCCGACCGGAGGGGAACCGGACGCCGGGATCTGAGGCGCTGTTACGAAATCGATAGACACGTACGGTGTCTTACTGGCAACCTATTGTCGATGCCGGTTGAGGTGGTCCCAGGGGCGGGGTCGATGCCGCGGCGTGCCCGTCACCTGATTCCGACACAACTCCCGCGCCGCGGGGAGGTCATCGCGGCGTGCGCGGTACTCGTCCTCCTCGCCCACCTGCTGTTCGCGCAGCTGACCCTCATCCTGGCCGTGGCGTTCGCCGGCATCGGCAAGGCAAGCAGATGGCGAAGCTGGTGGCTGGCCGTCCCCGCGGCGGCGGGCGTGGCCTGGACACTGGTGATCGGACCGCGGGCCGCGGCCGCCGGGTTCGCCGCAGGACCCGCGCAGCTTCTCGCGTACCTGGGCGGCGGGCATCCGCTGGCCCGGCTGCTGCAGCCGCACGGGGCGCTCGCCGGCGTCGGCAGCTGGCTGCCACGGCAGTTTCCGCTGGCGCTGGTTGCCGCGGCCGCCGAGGCCGCGCTGATCCGCTGGCTGGACTGGGTGCACACGGACGAGTGGGCGGTGCCCCAGCCGCGGCCCGGAGCATGGGCGGCGGTCAGGAGCGCGCTGCACCGCCGGGCGATCCGCGGCGGTGCCGTGCTGACCAGGGACGGCTGCGCGCTGGGAGTGGCGCGGGCGACAGGCGCCCGGGTTGTGCTGCGCTGGCCGCAGGTGGCGGGCGGAGTCCTCGTCACGGGCGCGGCCGCGGAGGCCGCCACGGCGACCAGCTTCCAGGTGGTGCACGCCGCGCTCCGCCGCCGCAAACCGGTGATCACGATCGACATGACCGGCGACGCGGCCGCTGCGGCGGCGCTGGCCGCGGCCTGCGCCGCGACCGGGACGCCGCTGCGCGTGTCCGGGGCCGCTGCTGGCTGCTACGAGCCGTTCCGGCACGCGGGGCCGGCGCGGCGGCTGGCGCTGACGCTGGCCTTGCTCGGCATCGACGACCCCGGGGCGGCGCCTGCCCGCGGCGTGCCCGGCTACCTGCGCGCCGTGTCCGAACTCATCGACGTCGTGCCGGCCGACCCGCGGATCCCGGTTCTGGACGACATCCGCCACCTGCTCAACCCGCTGGCCTTGCAGGCGCGGGCCGGGCTGGTGCCCTCGGCAAGCCCGCGCGGGCACGAGCTGGCGGAACTGGTCAGCGCGGCCGTGCAGGCCGCCCAGGCGGACCCGCAGGCCGTGGCGGCGGCCGCCCGCCAGGTGGCAGCGGTGCGGCGGTCGCCGGCCGGCGGCTGGCTGTGCCAGGGAACGGATGCCCCGAACGGCGGGATCGACCTCGCGCGCGTGGTCAGGGAGCGCTCGGCCGTGCTGTTCCGCGCCGCCGCACCGGAGGTGGCACGTCTGGTGTGCGCCGACATCACGGCCCTGGGCGGGGACTTGCGCAGGATCGGCGTCGACGGCGACGGGCTCATCTGGCTGCTCGGCTGCGGCGCCCTGCCGGCGCGCCAGCTGGCCGGGCTGGTGACCGGCGGGGCTGCCGCCGGCCTGCCTGTGCTCCTCACCACGACCTCGCCGGCCGCGGTGGACCTGGCGAGCCTGATGAACGTGGTGCTGATGCACAGGCTTGCCGACCCCGTGGCGGCGGCCGGCCTGGCCGCATGCACCGGCACTACCGTGGCCGTCGGCGGCGGTGAGCTCGTGTCCCGTCCCGCGGTGCCGGCGCAGACGCTGCTCTCGCTCGCTCCCGCCCAGTTCGTGCTGGCCGCGCGCGAGCCGGCGGGGCAGCGCAAGCCCGGGCAGCTCGGGCAGGCCGTGCCCGCCCGCCTGCCGATGCGAGTCGGGCAGTGACGCCGCCGCCGGGCCTGCCCCGCCGCCCGCCGGGCGGGCTCTACCTGGGCTGGCAGTACGTGACCGTGCATCCGGACCCCGGACCGCCGCCACGGCGGCCAGTGCCGCCGGAACGAGAGCAGGTCTCTGCGGCCTGGCTGGCGGCGCAACACCGGGAGGAGAACGCGATCAGCAGGCCGCTGCGGCTGGCCTGCGGCGCGGCGGCACTCGCGGTGCTCGCCCTGGTGATCGCGACCGCCGGCGGCTGGCTGTCGGCGATAGTCGCCGCGCCCGCCGTCGCCGCGTGCCTGGTGGCCGGCGGGCTGAGCGGTTACGCGATCTGGCAGGGACACCGCGCCCTTGGCGTGCGGATCGCGGCCGAGCGGCTGCGCGTCGAGCGGTTCCGCGCCGACCAGGACAGCCGCCTCTTCGCCTGGCAGGCCGAACACGCGCGCCAGGTCGCCGAATGGCAGCGACGCCAGTTCGCCTACGAAAGCCAGAAGCGGTGGTACGCGGTGTCGCTCCCGGGGGGGATCGACCGCGTTGACGTGGCCGGCGGCACTCTGCCCGGCTGGTCGGCGCTGCTGACCATGACCGCCGCCCATCAGCTCGCCGCGGGCGGTGAGACGACCGTGCTCGACCTGTCCGGCGGGGCGGTCGCGGCCGAGCTGCTCGCGGTCGCCCGCGGCTGCGCCATCGAGCCGGCGGTCTGGGTGCTGCCGCACGACCTGCCCAGGCTGGACCTCACGGCCGCGCTCAACCAGGACGACCTGGCCGACGTGCTGGCGCTGGCGGTCAGCGTGGCCGAAGACAGGGATTCCGCCGCGGGCCTCGCCGTCGACAGCTCGATCCTCGACCGCGTCATGAGCGTTCTCGACGGCGATGTCTCGCTGGCTAGGCTCGCGGCCGCGCTGCGCGCCCTGGCACAGGTCGGGGACCCGCGGACCGACATCGCCGCGGGCCTGCTCACCGAGCACGAAGCCGGCCGCGTGAGCGCTCTGTTCGGCCAGGGCGCGACCGACCGGGTAGTCCTCGAGCGGGCGCTCGGGATCGAGGCACAGCTGCGGAAGCTGGCCGCGACGGGCAGCGACCCGGTCTCGCCGCCGCGCAGCAGGCTGCGCGTGGTCGCACTCGACAAGCGGGTCGGCGTGCTGTCGGCGAAGATCCTCGGCAGCTTCGTGGTCACCGCGCTGACCCACGTGCTCGCCCAGGCGCCCTCAGGACGGCCATGGCAGCACACCCTGTTCCTGTTCGGCGCGGAGCGGCTGCGCGACGACGTGCTCGACCGGCTGACCGACGCCTGCGAGAACGCCCGCTCCGGCCTGGTGCTCGGCTACCGCGCCGTCCCGCCGCAGGTGCGCAAGCGGATAGGCAGGGGAAACGCCGCGGTGGCGTTCATGCGGCTGGGCAACGCGGAGGACGCGAAAGCGGCAAGCGAGCAGATCGGGACCGAGCATCGTTTCGTCCTCTCCCAGCTCACCGAGACCGTCGGGATGTCGGTGAGCGATACGACGGGCGCCTCCTACACCAGCACGGTCGGCAGCTCGTCGTCCCTGGCCGCGTCGAGCTCAGACAGCGAGTCGGTGTCGCGGGGCAGCGGGCGCGCCCGTTCGGCGCAAAGCAGCTTCCTGCCGTTCGCCGGCGCGAGCGTGTCCCGTTCGGGCGAGACGACCGCGTCGCAAGGGACCAGCGAGTCCGCCTCGTTCACGGCGGGGATCAGCGCGAACACCTCCTGGGGCGTGTCCACCTCGCGGACGGCTGGCGACAGCCAGTCGCTCGCGCAGTCCCTCCAGCGCTCACGGGAGTTCCTCGTGGAGGCCGGCGCACTGCAGCAGCTGCCGCCCACCGCGATGATCGTGAGCTACGCGACCAGCGCGGGCCGGCAGGCCATCCTGGCCGATGCCAATCCGGCGATCGGCAGCCTGGCGGCCGCGACCATGACGCCGCTCGCGGAAGCCGGCAGGCTCCGGGCCACGGTCCCGGCCGGCGAGACCGCGCAGGCTGGCGAGACCGCGCAGGCTGGCGACCCGCTGGGCGAGCCAGGCATGCCGCAGCCAAACCTGGGCCCGCCGTCGGCCCGCCTGGACTGGCGCAAGCGCTGACCAGGAACGCCGGCCGGCCTGGCCGCCGAACTCAGCGGAAATCCCGACAGTTCAGGAGAGCGGCCCGCCACGGTCCTGATGTCACCAATGACCGGATAGCATCGGCCGCGATGGACGTGAACAACCACCGGTCCAGGCTTCCGATGCGGGCCAGGCTCGCGACCACGGTCGGCGGCGCCGCGGCCACCGTCTCCCGCCTGGCGGGAAAGGGTGACGGCTCGGTCATCGGCGGCAGGATCGGGCTGCGCCTCCAGCCAGATCTGCTGTCGCTGCTCGCCGCCGGGCGCCGGGTCGTGCTCGTCACGGGAACCAACGGGAAGACGACGACGACCCGGCTGATCGCGGCGGCGCTCAGCCCGCTCGGGCAGGAGATCGCGTCGAACAGCTACGGCGCGAACATGGAGGCCGGCCTGGCCTCGGCGCTCAGCCGGGCGCCGCGCGCGCCGCTGGCGGTGCTCGAAACCGACGAGAAGTACATCCCGGCGATGGTCAAGGAGACCAGCCCCCGGGTGGTCGTGCTGCTCAACCTGAGCCGGGACCAGATGGACCGCGCGGCCGAAATATGGCTGCTCGCGCGGCGCTGGCGGGAGGCGCTCGGCAACGCGCCCGGCTGCCGTGTCGTGGCCAACGCCGACGACCCGCTGGTCGCGTGGGCGGCGGGCGCGGCCCGTCAGGTCACCTGGGTGGCCGCCGGCCAGCGCTGGCGGGATGACTCCTGGTGCTGCCCGCACTGCGGCGCCCACCTGGAGCGCGACGGCGACGACTGGTCATGCCGTGAATGCGCCAACCGGCGGCCGCCGGTCAGCTGGGTGCTGACCGGCGGCCAGGTGATCGACCCGCTGGGCCGCGCCAGCTCGCTGGAGCTGGCGTTGCCGGGCCGGGCCAACCGGGCCAACGCGGTGGTGGCGCTCGCGGTCGCCGACGCGTTCGGCGTGAACATCGCCCGCGCGCTGCGCGAGCTGCGCGGCGTCACCTCGGTCGCCGGCCGCTACACGCGCGTGACCAGGCGCGGCTGCGACATCAGGCTGCTGCTCGCGAAGAACCCGGCGGGCTGGCTCGAGGCCCTCGACGTGCTCGACCCGCCGCCCGTCCCTGTACTGGTGTCCGTCAACGCGCAGGGACCCGACGGCAGGGACACCTCGTGGCTGTGGGACGTGGACTACCGCCGCCTGCGCAGCAGGCCGGTGCTTGTCGGCGGCGAGCGCAGGCTCGACCTCGCGGTCAGGCTCGAGGCCGACGAGGTTCCGTTCCGGCTGGTGAACGACATCGACGAGGCCGTGGACGTGGCCGGGTCGGCCACCCTTGAGGTGCTCGCGAACTACACCGCGTTCCAGCAGTACCGGGCTGTCCTTGGCAGGACGCAATGAGGTCGCTGCGGCTGGTGTGGATCTACCCGGACCTGCTCAGCACCTACGGCGACCGGGGGAACGCTCTCGTGCTCGAGCGCCGCGCCCGGCTGCGCGGGCTGCCTGCCGAGATCGTCGAGGTGAACTCCGACCAGCCGGTGCCGCGAGACGGCGACATCTACCTGATGGGGGGCGGCGAGGACCTGCCGCAGACGCTGGCCACCGACAGGCTCACGGCGGACGGCGGCCTGCACGCGGCGGTCAGCCACGGCGCGGTGCTGTTCGCGGTCTGCGCCGGCTACCAGATGCTCGGCGCGGAGTTCGGCGGCGCCGAGGACCAGCCGGTCGCCGGGCTCGGCCTGCTTGACATCCGCAGCGGGCGCGGCGAGCGGCGTGCGGTCGGCGAGATCGTCGCCGATGCCGACCCTGCCCTGCAGGTGCCCCGGCTCACCGGGTTCGAGAACCATCAGGGCGTCACCCGGCTCGGCCCGCGGGCCCGCCCGCTGGCCCGCACCTCGCTGGGCACCGGGAACGGCGACGGCACCGAAGGCGCCTACGCGGGCCGGGTGCTCGGCACGTACCTGCACGGCCCCGCGCTCGTGCGCAACCCCGGGCTGGCCGACCTGCTGCTCACCTGGGCCGCCGGCCCGCTCCCGCCGATGCCCCAGCAGGCCGAAGAACTCGCGCACCGCCTGCGCGAGGAGCGCCTCGCCGCAGTCGCCGCCCACCCGTAGCCCGCCCCCCAGCGCCACTTTGCACACTCTGTGACGATTTCAGAGGGCGTTTTGGGCGATTTGTCCATGCATGGAGTGTGCAAGGTGGACGGAAGTGGTTGCTGTTGCGTGAAGGTGAAACGCAGCGCAAGCTCAGTACACCAGCGCCTGAGTGTCGTCGGCCATGATCTCGGCGACGAACGTGGCGGCGCCCGCGATCCTGATTCCGGTGATCACGTCGTCAGGCGTGATGTCCCTGCGGGCGGCGCACTGGCTGCACACGGTCACCGTGCCGAGCGCGAGCACCGAGGCCAGCAGGTCCTCAAGCGGCGCCGCGTGCGGGAGCGAGAAATCGGAGGCCCGGCCCGGCAGGCCGAACCACGCGGCTTCGCCGGTGAGCCAGAGCGAGACGCCGACGCCGCTGGCGACGGCCGCCGCCGCCACGGTGAAGGCCTGGTTGCACCGCTCGGGTTCGTCCTTGCCCGCCGTGACCTTGATGACGAGATTCCGTGCCACGACTGAACTGTAACCCCTGCGGCGCGGCGCGCGGCGCGCACCAGGCGCCGCGGCTAGGCTCGCATGCTGTGCACGGGATGCTGAGCGCGGCGGTCATGATCCTCGCCTACGCTGTGGTCGCCATCGCCGCCGGGTACACGGCGGTCAAGGTGATCCGCGGAGGGCCGCATGACACACGGTGAGCCGGAGGCTCATCCCGACATCGCGCCGCTGAGCTTCCTGCTCGGCCGGTGGGAGGGCGCCGGCAAGGGCGACTACCCGACGATCGAGCCGTTCGACTTCATCCAGCGGCTGACGTTCACCCACATCGGCAAGCCCTACCTGATCTACACGAGCAGGTCCTGGCGGCTTGAGCGGGACGAGGACGGGGCACCGGCCAAGGGCGCCCCGCTCGCGGTCGAGACGGGATTCTGGCGCCCGCAGCCGGCCGGACGGGTCGAGGTGCTGCTCGCGCACCCGACCGGAATATCGGAGATCTACCTGGGCGAGGTCAGCGGGACGAGGATCGAGCTGGCCACGGACGCGGTGGTGCGCACCGAGTCGGCCAAGCCGGTGACCGCCGGGCGCCGGCTGTACGGCCTGGTCGACAGCCTGCGCCGCCCCGGTGAGCAGGACCTCGCCTACGCCTACGACATGGCGGCCGTGGGCCAGCCGCTGCAGCCGCACCTGTGGGCGGCCCACCTGGAATGGGTCTGGACCGAATAGCCGCGCGAAAAAGGGCAAACCCCCGGGCGACTCGCGCTTACGCGGGACCGGCTGGACAAGGCCGGTCAGCCCGGGGGTCCGGTGTATGCCCTAGATTAGCCCGCCGCCGCCCAACTGGGCCGGGACCTGATAACAGGCCCACTCGGCGGGGGCGGCGGCTAGCTGACAGCCACCTCGCAAGTCCGATAACTATGCATACTTCGGACCACCTCCTTTCCGCGTACCTCGCAC
>JASHPP010000416.1 GCA_030038035.1 Trebonia sp. | reverse complement strand
TCGTGGTCGCCTGCGACCCGGAGCGGATCAGGACCAGGGCGATCGAGCTGGTCGCGACCAGCCAGGAGTTTCTCGAAGCGTCCTGGGTGAGCGCCGCCGCCGGCGGCGAGGCGCCGGTCGATCTCGGCGGGTCCGCGTTCCAGCCGATCGCGAAGATCCGCGAGTCAGCGGCCGACCTCGGCATCCCGTGGTGGACGCTGGCGCCGTTCGGGGCGATAGAGGACTTCGAAGACGGCACGGACGGTCAGGCAGAGCCGGCTGGCGACCAGAGCCGGCCGGGATCGTTCGGGAAAATAGACGCGAAGCCCGCTCCCGCCTATCGCGGCGATACGGCGCGGATGCTCGCGGACGTGCGGGCCGCGCTCGCCGGCGGGTGGCGGGTCGTGCTGGTCGCCGAGGGGCACGGGCCCGCGCAGCGGCTCGCGGAGATGCTGCGCGGCGAGGGGTTCGGCGCCCGGCTCGGCGACGTCACGGCCGAACCCGAGGCCGGCGTGCCTTACGTGTCCACCGGCGAGCTGCGGCAGGGCTTCAGCTGGCCGGCGGCGCGGCTGGCCGTGCTCACCGAGGCCGACCTCGCGGCGCGCGGCGCGTCCCGGCCGAGCACCAGGGACGAACGGCGGATGCCGTCTGCCAGGCGGCGCGGCGGGGTCGACCCGCTGCAGCTCAAGCCCGGTGACTACGTGGTGCACGAGCAGCACGGGGTGGGCCGGTACGTCGAGATGACGAGCCGGACCGCCGCGGGCGCCACCCGCGAGTACCTGGTGCTCGAGTACGCGCCGGCCAGGCGCGGGCACCCGCCCGACCGGCTGTACGTGCCGACCGACCAGCTCGACGAGGTCACCAAGTACTCAGGCGGCGAGGCGCCCGCGCTGCACCGGCTCGGCGGCGCCGACTGGGCCAAGACCAAGGGCCGGGCGCGCAAGGCCGTGCGCGAGATCGCCGCCGAGCTGATCCGGCTGTACTCGGCGCGGATGGCCTCGCCCGGGTACGCGTTCGGGCCGGATACGCCGTGGCAGCGCGAGCTCGAGGACGCCTTCCCTTACGCGGAGACGCCCGACCAGCTCGCGGCCATCGACGAGGTCAAGCACGACATGGAAAGGCCGGTGCCGATGGACCGGCTGATCTGCGGTGACGTCGGCTACGGCAAGACCGAGATCGCCGTGCGCGCGGCGTTCAAGGCGGTGCAGGAGGGCAAGCAGGTCGCGGTGCTCGTGCCGACCACGCTGCTCGCGCAGCAGCACCTCAACACGTTCTCCGAGCGGTACGCGCCGTTCCCCGTGGTGGTCAGGCCGCTGTCGCGGTTCCAGTCCGACGCCGAGGTGGCGGACACGCTGCGCGGCATGGCCGAGGGGTCGGTGGACGTGGTGATCGGCACGCACCGGCTGCTGTCACCGGAGACCCGCTTCAGGCGGCTCGGCCTGGTGATCATCGACGAGGAGCAGCGGTTCGGCGTCGAGCACAAGGAGTACCTCAAGCGGCTGCGCACCGAGGTGGACGTGCTGGCGATGTCCGCCACGCCGATTCCGCGCACGCTGGAGATGGGCGTGGCCGGCATCAGGGAGATGTCCACGATCCTCACCCCGCCCGAGGAGCGGCACCCCGTGCTGACGTTCGTCGGCGGTTACGACGACAAGCAGGTCGCCGCCGCGATCCGCCGCGAGCTGCTCCGCGACGGCCAGGTGTTCTACGTGCACAACCGGGTGCAGTCGATCCGCAAGGTGGCCGCCCGGGTCGCCGAGCTCGTCCCCGAGGCGCGGATCGCGGTCGCGCACGGGCAGCTGAACGAGCACGAGCTCGAGAAGATCATGGTGGACTTCTGGGACCGCGCGATCGACGTGCTTGTCTCGACCACGATCGTGGAGTCCGGGCTCGACATACCGAACGCGAACACGCTGATCGTGGACCGGGCGGATGCGGCCGGGCTGTCCCAGCTGCACCAGCTGCGCGGCCGGGTGGGCCGCGGCAGGGAGCGGGCGTACGCCTACTTCCTGTACCCGACGGAGAAGGCGCTGTCCGAGGTCGCGCACGAGCGGCTGGCCACGGTCGCGCAGCACACCGATGTCGGCGCGGGCATGTACGTGGCGCTGAAGGACCTGGAGATCCGCGGCGCCGGCAACCTGCTCGGCGGGGAGCAGTCGGGGCACATCGCCGGCGTCGGGTTCGACCTGTACGTCCGGATGATCGGCGAGGCGGTGCGCGAGCTGCGCGATGACGCGCCGGCCGAGCGGCCGGAAGTGCGCGTGGAACTGCCGGTGAACGCGCACATCCCGCACGACTACATCCCCGGCGAGCGGCTGCGGCTGGCGGCGTACACCTCGATCGCGGCGATCGACTCCGAGCCTGACGTCGACGCCGTCACGGGCGAGCTCACCGACCGGTACGGCGAGCTGCCGCTGCCGGTGGCGACCCTGCTCGACGTGGCCAGGCTGCGGTTCGCCGCGCGCCGCGCCGGGCTGACCGACATCACGTTGCAGGGGGCGCACGTCCGGTTCGCCCCGGTCGTGCTGCCCGATTCGCGGGTGGTGCGAGTTCAGCGGCTCTACCCGAAGACCGTGCTCAAGCCTGCGGTGCGTACGATGCTGGTACCGGTGCCGAAGACCGCCACGTTCGGCGGGGAGCCGCTGCGTGACACCGAACTGCTCGCGTGGTGCGCGGAGGTCATCCGTTCGGTACTCTCCGGTTTGTAACTCAACGTCCGGAACGCCTGACGTCCGGGAAGCTCGATCGTCCGGGAAGGGATCGCCTGTGTTCGGCAAGCCTGGCGCGGCGGCGCGTGCGGCCGCCTTCGGGGTCCTGTCCATCAGCACGTGCCTGGCGCTGGCCGCGTGCTCCCCGGTCAAGTTCGGCGCGGCGGCGGTCGTCGGCGGCCAGCGGATCAGCCTCTCGGCGCTTGACACCCAGGTCTCGAACCTGAAGGCCGCGGCCGCCCCGTACGGGAGCCAGATCTCGCTGACGGCCGCGGAGATGCCCGCCGCGGTGCTCGGCTGGCTGATCAAGTTCCAGATCGGGAACCAGATGGCCGCCGCGGCCGGCGTCTCGGTCACCCAGGCGCAGGTTCAGGCGGGCACCGCGGACATCAACTCGGAGGCCGCCGAGGCGGCCGAGGAGGAAGGCCTCAGCAGCGCGCAGGCGGCGCTGCTTGACGCGGGAGTCACGCCGCAGATGCTGCCCGACCTCGGCCTGTTCCAGGCCCAGGAGCTCGCGATCGCCGAGAAGAGCAACGGCGGCAAGCTGCCGACCACGACCGCGCAGGACAACGCGGTCAGCGCGCTGCTCACCAAGGATCAGTGCGCCGCGGCCAAGTACCTGAACATCCAGGTGAACCCGCAGTTCGGGCGGCTGGACTACAGCCAGCTCACGGTCGTCCCTGTTAACGACACGCTGTCCCGGCCGGCCGGGACGCCGTCGCCCGCCGACACCTCGGGGCTTACCCCGGCGTCGTGCTGACCGTCCTGCTGACCAGCCCGCGGGTGGCGCCGGGGCTGCTCACCTGGCAGGCATGGTCGGCGCTGCGGTCCGCCGCGCGGGTGCTAGCCGGGTCGGCGGACCATCCGCAGCTGCCCGCGCTGACCGCGGCCGGGGTGAACGCCGAGGTCCTGGCGGGGCGGCCCCCGCAGGACGCCCAGTCACTGGCGGCGGCGCTGCGCGCCGCGGTCGCGGACGCGGCCGGGGCCGGGGCCGGGGCGGTGGTGTGGCTGGCCCCGCCGGGGGACGCGGATCCCGGCCTGCTTGACGCGCTGGCGGAGCCGCCCCTGCTCCTGCACGGCTCCCGCGACCTTCCGGGCGCCCACCTGCTCGACGTGGTCGGGGTCATGGACGCACTGCGCGTTTCCTGCCCGTGGGACGCGCGGCAGACGCACGAGTCGTTGCTGCCCTACCTGCTTGAGGAGGCCTACGAGGCGGTCGAGACCGTGGAGGGCGGGGACCTGACCGCGCTGCGCGAGGAGCTAGGCGACGTGCTGCTCCAGGTGCTGTTCCACGCCAGGATCGCCGCCGAGCGGTCGCCGTCCGACGGCGGCTTCACGATCGACGACGTCGCCGACACGCTCGCCGCCAAGATGATCAGGCGGCACCCGCACGTGTTCGGCTCGGTGGCCGTCTCCTCCGCCGACGACGTCGCCGCGAACTGGGAGGAGATCAAGAAAGCCGAACGCACGGAGCGGTCCGCGGCGTCCGGTTCGCCGCCGCCGTCCGTGCTTGACGGGGTGCCGTTCGGGCAGCCGGCGCTGTCGCTGGCCGCGCAGCTGCAACGGCGGGCGGAGCGGGCGGGCTTTCCCGCGGCCGCTGCTGGCGCGGCCGCTGCTGGCGCGGGCGAAGGGGCCTCGCCGGCGGAGGAACTCGGCGCTGAGCTGATGCGCGTGGTGGCCAGGGCGCGCACGGCGGGAATTGACCCGGAAACGCA
>JASHPP010000415.1 GCA_030038035.1 Trebonia sp. | reverse complement strand
AGCTCGTAGTCCAGCGCCCGGGTGCCCTCCGGGTACGTGATGTCGTCGTCGGGGCCGAACACCGCGGCCGGGTTGGCGAAGTAGAACACGGGGAACTCGTACCACTCCTTCGGCACGACGGCGCCGCGGTTCGCCCGCGCCGTCGCCACGTGCTGCTCGAAGGCGAAGAAGTCCCTGATCGACGGCGGGCGCGGGATGGGGGCGAGCAGCGTGACGTCGGCCAGCGGATAGCGGGGGCCGTCGCCGGGCGGCTGCGCCATCGCGAGGACATCGAGCAGCGCCGGGGCTTCCAGGCCGACCACCTCGTCGCCCTCGACGCGGCCCGGCATGTCGCGCGGGACTTGCGAGCTGCCAGCGGCGCCCGCGGCGCCCGCGTTCGGCCGGAATGTGCAGTACCGCAACTCAGCTCCTTAGATCGACGATCCTGCCGAGCCGGATGCTACCCCCGGCTGGGGGTTGCGTATTCGTCCGCTCTGGCCGCCCGGCTGCCGGCCAGGCTCAGCGGAGCCGCAGAGGCTTCAGCCACCTGCCGCAGACCCGAAGCGGCGAGGCTGGGGGCGTAGGGACGAATCGGGAACGGGTGCATTCGATGAAACGGAGTGAAACCATGACGACCGAGCGCGAACCCGGCGGGGCCGAGCTGGCCATGGCGCGGCGCGCGCGCCGCCGGGGAAGGGCCAGGCTCGCCGCTGTGACCGCTGGTGCCGGGGTGGCGAGCGCGGCGGCCGCGGCGGCCATCGCGGTGGCGCTGCCCGCGGCGGCGCACGCAACCACCTCGGGCACCGCCACTTCCGGCACGGCCACCACCGGGACCAGCGGCACGGCCGGCACAGGCACGACGAGCCGGGCGGGCGGCACATCGTCCGCATCGTCCGGCTCGACCTCGTCGTCGTCGGGCTCGACCTCGTCCGGCTCGACTTCGTCGTCAGCGTCGTCCCCGGCCGCGTCGTCGGGGTCCGCGGTCGCGACCTCGGGGGCGTCATGACGCCGGCGATGACGGCGGCGGCGGCGCGCGACGGGTGGCTCACCACGGTCCTGCGCCCGGCCGGAGAACTCGGCCCGGCGGCGCTCGGCCGGCTCAGCGCCGCCCTCAGCCACCTGGCGGCCAGCAGCGACATGGCCATCGTCGACCTGACCGCCGCGGATATCGGCAATCCGCGCGCCCTTGCCATGAGCCTGCGGGCACCGGCCCGCGAGTTCGACCGGACGGGCCGGTGCCTGCTCATGCGCGGCGTCTCCCCCGGGCTGGCCGCAGAACTCGACCGTGCCGCCGTCCCGGTCATCACGCTCGGCGCGGACGCGGTGCCCGACCCGGCGGCCTGAGATGGTGACGCTGGGGAGCCGGCCGTGTCCGTTCGGGCTGATAATGATCGTTCCGGGCAGCGGATAACGTCCGTGTCCCGGCGTTACTGGCGGCCGGGCGCGACCCCCGGGCCCAGTTGATCATGCCGGCGACCTCGCCGGCGCTGATGCCGGTGAGCGTCACATGACCGGCCGGCTCGGCCGACGACAGGAGCAGTCCGCCGCCCGGGGCATCGGCCACCGAGGAGATGCGCAGCAGCGGCAGGGACCACAAGGCGATTCCGGTGCTGCCGTCCTGGCCGAAGCTGCCAAGCAGGCTGTCGCCGCGCACCGCGACCCCGACCACGCGGAACCTGCTGAGCGCGATCAGCCCGGTGCCGTCCACGACCGTCACCCACGAAACGCCGTGCTTGGCCGACGCCGGTGCCACCGAGAACAGGTAGAACCCGCTGGCCTGGCTGGCCACCCAGATGCCGTAGCCGACGGAGAACGCGCCCATGACGAAGATGCCCAGGCGTTCCCGTCCGGTGCCGACGACCGGTCCGCCGAGCGCGGCGACGATCAGCACGATGCCCGACAGCACGGACAGCACCGTGAAGAAATCCCAGTGCACGCCGGGGCCTCAGGAGACGTCGATGAGCGAGTAGCTCGGGTCCCTGGCGGAGATCTGCGCGGTCACGTTCGCGAGGAACTGTTCGAACTCACCGCGGCCGATGAGCTTGCCGTCCCTCGTCTTCCACTTGGCCAGGTTGATGGTGACCAGGGTCTGGGTCCCGTCGGAGGAGGCGCTCAGGGCGACGCGCGTCGTCCAGGTCGGAACTACCTTGGTCGGGTCCTTCCGGCTAGGCGGGCCGTAGTAGACGTTCCACGGTCCGGGCGCCTGGCCGGCCAGCCACAGCTTCTCGCCCGAGTGCAGAAAGCCCGTCTTGGCCGGCGTCTGCTGGACCACGCGGCGAATCGCGTCCAGCGCCTGGTCGACATCGAGCCTGGTGACGGCGCGGGTCGGCTGCGCCAGCCGGTTGGTCGTGCGCTGGTGAATCTGCTTGGAGATAAGCCCCATGGGAAATACGGTCCCTTCGTGCTCAGCTACTGATGGTCGCGGTCGGATCGGCGCTGCGAACGCTGCGTTCGACCGCGGCCAGGGCGCTGCCCACCGGAGCCAGGCGTTGCGGCCGGCCGGACTGCGACCGGACCGACGGAAGGCGCAGGCGAGCGCGGGACTGGCTGTCCTCACCCCAGACCTCCAGCTCGAGCTGCGTGAGGTTGTTGAGCCGGAAGAAGCGAGTCCGGTCGAAGGAACCCGTCTCGCTGAGGCCGGCGCCGGTCAGGCCGCGCGCGATGATGTCGGTCAGTTCGGCAGGGCTGCG
>JASHPP010000045.1 GCA_030038035.1 Trebonia sp. | reverse complement strand
GTGCGCTGCGCCTGGTCGTTCAGCTTCAGGTGCACCCAGTCCACCGTGAAGTCCCTGCGCTTTTCCTGCGCGCGGCGGATGAACTCCCCGCGCAGCTTGGCCCGGGTCGTCTGCGGCGGGATCGACTTGGCCTCGAAGATGTCCAGGTCCCTGGTGACCCGGTCCACCGCGCCGTTGCGCTGGAGCAGGTAGTACAGGCCGCGGCCGCGGTGCACGTCGTGGTAGGCCAGGTCGAGCTGGGCGACGCGCGGCGCCGACAGCGGCAGGTCGTGCTTGGCCCGGTAGCGCTCGATCAGCTGGTACTTCGTCACCCAGTCGATCTCCCTGGCGATCTTGTCCAGGTCACCGCTCTCGATCGCGCCCAGCGCCCGCTCCCACATCTCGAGCACGCGGGCGGCGATCGCGTCGAGCCCGTTCTTGTCGGTGAAATCCCGGGCCCTGGACAGGTACTCGTACTGGATCTCCAGGGCGCTCATCTCGCGGCCGTTGGCGAGCCGCACCCGGCTGCGGCCGGTCATGTCGTGGCTGACCTCGCGGATTGCCCGGATCGGGTTGTCGAGCGTCATGTCGCGCAGCACGACGCCGGCCTCGACCATGCGCAGCACCAGGTCGGTCGCGCCGACCTTGAGCAGCATCGTGGTCTCGCTCATGTTGGAGTCGCCGACGATGACGTGCAGCCGCCGGAATCGCTCCGCGTCGGCGTGCGGCTCGTCGCGCGTGTTGATGATCGGCCGGGACCGGGTGGTCGCCGAGGACACGCCCTCCCAGATGTGCTCGGCCCGCTGGCTGACGCAGTAGACCGCGCCGCGCGGCGTCTGCAGGACCTTGCCCGCGCCGCAGATGATCTGCCTGGTGACCAGGAAGGGGATCAGGATGTCCGCCAGCCTGCCGAACTCCCCGTGCCTGCCCACCAGGTAGTTCTCGTGGCACCCGTAGGAGTTGCCCGCCGAGTCTGTGTTGTTCTTGAACAGGTAGATGTCCCCCGCGATGCCTTCCTCGCGCAACCGCCGGTCGGCGTCGACGAGCAGGCCCTCCAGGATCCGCTCGCCCGCCTTGTCGTGCGCCACGAGGTCTACGACGTTGTCGCACTCCGGGGTGGCGTACTCCGGGTGGCTGCCCACGTCGAGGTAGAGCCGCGCACCGTTGCGGAGGAAGACATTGCTGCTGCGGCCCCACGAGACGACGCGACGGAAGAGGTAGCGGGCCACCTCGTCCGGTGACAGCCGCCGCTGTCCACGGAAAGTGCACGTCACGCCGTACTCGTTCTCGAGCCCGAAGATTCGCCTGTCCACGCCTCTAGGCTACGTTCACTTACGCGCGCAGGTCACTATGGCTCGCCGAACCCGAGTCTGCCTGGCTCGGTCAGATCGTGCCGTTCTCGACGGCCTGGGCGATCCAGGGGATCACCTCGTCGAGCATCTCGTCCAGCGAGGTGGTCGCCTCGAAGCCGAGCACCTGCCTGGCCTTGTCTATGGCCGGGACGCGGCGCTGCACGTCGTACTCGAACGGCTCGTCGCTCACCACGCGCAGCGGGACGTCCGTGCCCTTGACCTTCTTCCAGATCGCCCCGGCGAGTTCGAGCACCGTGGTGGACTGCGCGGTGGACAGGTTGAAGTCCTCGTTCAGCGCGTCCGGGTGCTCCATGGCGATGACCACGCCGCGGGCCAGGTCGCCGCCGTAGGTGTAATGCCGCACCTGGTCGCCCGAGCCGAGGATGTGCAGCGGGTCCTGCCCCTTGAGCACCTTCTGCACCAGGTCGGGCACCACGTGGCTCATCGCGAGCTTGACGTTGCCTGACAGGATCTCCTGATCGCCCAGGGCGCGGGACTCGCCGATGCCCACGCAGTTGAACGGCCGCACGATCGTGTAGGGCAGCTTGTACTGGTCCCACGCCGCGCGGGCGAAGTACTCCACGGCGAGCTTCTGGAAGCCGTACGAGGACAGCGGCGGCGGCACCGCGCGCTCCTGGCCCTCGTAGGAGGGCCACTCGGGGGTGGACTCGAACACCATCGAGGAGGACAGGAACGTGACCTTGCCCAGCCCGCCCGATTTGTGCGCGGCGATCGCGGCGTCGCAGGACGCCGCGATGATCCGCTCGTTGGTGGCGAGCAGGTCGTAAGCGTACGTGTGGAAGTAGGAGATGCCGCCGATCATCGCGGCGCCCGCGATGAAGTGATCGCAGTCCTCGAGCAGCCGCGTCAGCAGGTCGACGTCACGGCAGTCGCCCTCGATCAGCTCGTAGTTGGGGTTGTTGTCGTAGGACTTGGCGACCTTCCCGTACTTGGAGAAGTTGTCGACGCCGACGACGGAATAGCCCTTCGCGAGCAGTTCCTCGACCACGTAGCCGCCGATGAACCCGGCCGACCCGCTGATCAGAACCTTCTTTCCATGGTGGCGCGAACCAGCCGACTGCATTACTGCTCGTCTCCCTTTCGTATTTTCTTCCCGTATGCCCGGATCCGCTCGGCGGTCAGCCGCCGCCCGAACGCGAATCGGTACCACCGCAGGTAGCCGGGTATCCACTTGGCAACCTTGAAGTTCGACACCCCGGCCTGGCGGTCCAGCCAGATCGTGGGGATCTCCGCCACGGGCATCCGCATCCGCTTGGCCTTGGCGGTGAGCTCGATGCCGATCTCGAACCCGTCCCGCGAGTCGATGCCGACCGCCCGGACGAAGTCGGTGGAGTACGCCTTGAACGAGTTCGTGGCGTCCCTGGTCCCGATGTGGGCGAGCAGCTTCAGCGACCGGCCGGCCAGCTTCGACAGCAGTCCCTTGAGGATGGGACCGCCGACCTGCTGGCCCCCGGGCATGTACCGGGAGGCGGCGGCGACCGCGACACCGCGGTCCACCAGCCTGGCCAGGTCGTCGATCTGCCGCGGGTCGTCACACCCGTCGGCCATCGTCACCACCGCCACCGGGGCGGCGGCAGCGGCGATGCCGAACCTGATCGCGTTGGCCGGGCCGCGGCCGTAGGTGTTGATCAGGCACCGGATCCGCGGCTCCTTGGCCGAGTAGTCGGTCACGACGGGGATCGTCGTGTCGTCCGCGGTGTCGACGACCACGAGCACTTCGCATGGCAGCCGCACCGACTCGAACAGCCGGTCAAGGACGGGGACGATGTGCTCGCTCTCGTTGTACGCAGGCACTACCACGGAGACCCGTGGCGTGTCAGCCGTCATACCCGCACACCCGTCCCGAGAACGTTCCAGATGTCAGCGACCGGCTTGTCGGTCACCAGGCCGCGGTACTCCGGGTGCGGCGCGGCGATCACCAGCAGGTCGGACCGCGCGATGACCTCGTCCTGCGGCAGCAGGTTCTCATCGACGGTGACGTACGGGTCGGCGCAAAGCACCCGGTGCGCCTTGAACGCGAGGATCCGCTTGAGCTTGTAGGACAGGCTGGAGCGGATGTCGTCCGAGCCGCCCTTGAACGCCATGCCCAGGATCCCGACGGTCATCGACGCGAGGTCGAACCGCTGCTCGAGCCGGTGCACCAGGTACAGCGGCAGCCCCTCGTTGATCGTCATCGCGGTGTGGCCGAGGGCGAACTGGTTGTTGTTGAACGCGGCGAGCTGCATCGTGTCCTTGAACAGGCACGGCCCGGCGGCGAACCC
>JASHPP010000414.1 GCA_030038035.1 Trebonia sp. | reverse complement strand
CCGCGTACCCGTCGACGGTGGACCGCGCGAACCCGGGCAGCGGGTGCGGTGCCGTGACGGGCTCGGCGGGCACCCGCCGCAGCGCCGCGGCGAGCGGCACGGTCTCGACGGGCGTGCGGCGCGCCGGGCGGAACCCGGCCAGCGCCTCCGTCACCGTCCGGGTGGTGAAGAACTCCCGGCCGGCGCGCTGCTCAGCCTTCGTGGTTCCCTCCGGTCAGACGGAGCACGCTCATCACCGGGCCGAGGGCGACCTGGCCAAGCCCGCAGATCGAGGTCCGCCGCATCACCTCGGCCAGCTCGGCTACCTGCTCGCCGGGGCCGGGGCCGGACAGGATCGTGTGCGCCTTGCTTGACCCGACCCGGCACGGCACGCACTTGCCGCAGGATTCGTCGCGGAAGAACCGCAGCACGTTGACCGCGGCGGCGAGCAGGTCGGTGCCCTCGGCCATCACGACCAGCGCGCCGGACCCGAGCATGGACCCGGCCGCCTGCAGCGTGCCGAAGTCGAGCTCGACATCGAGCCGGTCCGGGCCGATGAAGTCCGACGACGCGCCGCCAGGCTGGATGGCCCCGAGCGGCAGGCCGCCGACCACCCCGCCGGCCAGCTCGAGCAGTTCGCGGACGGTGGTGCCCATCGGCACGCAGTACACGCCTGGACGTTCGACGTGGCCGGAGACCGCGAAGAACTTCAGCCCGGCATGGTCGCCGCGGCCCTGGGCGGTCCACCAGGCGGCGCCGCGGGCCGCGATGATCGGCACGTGCGCGAGCGTCTCCACCGAGTTCATCAGCGTGGGCTGGCCGTGCAGGCCGTACGTGCCGGGAAAGGGCGGCTTGTTCCGCGGCTCGCCGCGGTGCCCTTCCATGCACTCGATCAGCGCGGACTCCTCGCCGAGAATGTAGCCGCCCGGTGAGGTGAACACCTCGACGGACAGCCGCCTGCCGGACCCGCCGGCGTCGGGGCCGACCAGCCCGCTCTCGCGCAGCCACTCGATCTCCCGCCGGATGACCTGCTCCTCCGGTCCGTACTCGTGCCTGATGAACACCCAGCCTTCTTCGGCGCCGATCGCGAGCATGCCGAGCAGCAGGCCCTCGAGCACGAGGTACGGCTGGGTGGCGAGGATCTCCCTGTCCTTGAACGTGCCCGGCTCGGACTCGTCGGCGTTGCAGATCACGTACTTCGGCGTCGCCTCCTGCGCCGCGACCAGGTCCCACTTGCGGCCTGCCGGGAAGCCGGCGCCGCCCATGCCGCGCAGCCCGGCGTCCTGCAGGGCCGTGATGATGTCCGCGGCGCCGGCCCGGCCGGCCAGCACGGAACGAAGCACGCCGTACCGGTCGGCTGCCGTGGGGTAGGGGTCGTTCGGCCAGGACCGGTGCCGACTCTTGCTGTTATCGCCGTCGTGGCCGTTGTGGCCGTGCTGGCCGTTGTGGCCGCGGGGAGCGGCCTGGCGCGCCGCCGCCACCGCCGCGTCCGCGTCGTCGAGCGAGACCGGGGCCTCGTTCACCGTGGCGGCCGGCGCGATGTCGCAGCGGCCCAGGCACGAGCCTTCGACGAATTCCACCTCGGCGTCGGGCCCGTACCGCTCCCTCAGCCGGGCGATCCGCTCGTCGGCCCCGCGCAGCCAGCAGGACAGGTCGTGGCAGACGCGCAGCTCGGCCTTCTTCGGCGGCTCGGTGCGGAAGTGCGGGTAGAACGAGATCAGGCCCTCGATCTCGTACAGCGGCCGGTGCACGTCATGGGACAGCGCGACGAGCTCCTCGCGGGGCAGCCAGCCGACCCGCTCCTGGATGGCGTTCAGCGCGGGGATCAGGCTCGGGCCGGGGAACTTCCCCGCCCGTGCCTCCACGCCAGGGACGCGGACCGGGGCCTCAGCCATGGACGCGCACGCTAGCGGGCTCGATCTTGACCGCGCAGAACTTGTACTCCGGAATCAAACCGACCGGGTCGATCGCGTCGGTCGTCAGCAGGTTGGCCGCCGCCTCCCTGAAATGGAACGGGATGAAGCAGTTGCCGCGCGCCTCCCGGTGCGAGACCCGCACCGTGAGCTCGATCGTGCCGCGCCGCGAGCTGACCCGGGCCATGTCGCCGTCGGCGAGGCCGAGCCGCGCGGCGTCGTCCGGATGGACGAACACCAGCGGTTTGGGCACGATCGCGTCGAGCGCGTAGGAACGGCGGGTCATCGAGCCGGTGTGCCAGTGCTCGAGCAGCCGGCCGGTGTTGAGCACGAACGGGTAGTGCTCGTCTGGCAGTTCCTTCGCCGACAGCCACTCGGCGGGCACCAGGTGGGCGAGCCCGTCGTCGGTCCTGAACCGCTCGCCGAACATGACCACGGTCCCGTCGCTGTGCTCCGGGTCCGGGTTCGGGTACAGCTTGCCTGTCGGGCCGAGGTTGTCGTACGTGAGGTTCTTGTAGCTCGGGATGACCGAGATCATCTCATCGAAGATCTCGCGCGGGGACTCGTAGTGCCAGCCGAGCCCGAGCCGGCTGGCGATGTCCTGCACGACCTCCCAGTCGACCCTGGCCTGGCCGGGAGTGTCGAGCACCTTGCGGCCGAGCTGCACGCGCCGGTCGGTGTTCGTGTACGTGCCGTCTTTTTCCAGGTACGACGACGCCGGGAGGATGACGTCGGCGAACTCGGCGGTCTCGGTGAGGAAGATGTCCTGCACGACGAGGAACTCAAGCGCGGACAGCGCCTTGCGCACCTTGTTGATGTTCGGGTCGGAGAGGAACGGGTTCTCGCCCAGCATGTACATGCCGCGCACGCCGCCCTTCAGCGCCGAGGCGATGATCTCGGTGACCGTCAGGCCCTTCTTCGGGTCCAGGTCGGCGGTGCCCCACGCCTGCTCGAACTTGGCCTTGACGGCCGGGTCGTCGGCCTTCTGGTAGTCCGGGTAGAACATCGGGATCAGGCCCATGTCGGAGGAGCCCTGCACGTTGTTCTGCCCGCGCAGCGGGTGCAGGCCCGCGCCCGGCTTGCCGACGTTCCCGGTGATCGCGCACATCGCGATCAGGCAGCGCGCGTTGTCGGTCCCCGTCGTGTGCTGGGAGATCCCCATGCCCCAGAAGATGATGCCGGACTTGGCCTGGCCCCAGGCCCGCGCTACCCGGCGGATCGTGTCGGCGGGCACGCCGGTGATCTGCTCGGCCCGCTCCGGCGGGTAGTCGGCGACGGTCCCCGCCAGCGC
>JASHPP010000413.1 GCA_030038035.1 Trebonia sp. | reverse complement strand
GAGCCGGACCGGCTGCGCCGGGCGCTTGCCGACCTCGCGCCGACCGACGAGCGGGGCGGCTGGCTGCTCGCGCTCGGCGCGGCGGCCGGGCTGCCGACCCTGATCGAGCGGGGCGAGGCGGCCGAGGCGCATGCCCGGCTCTGTGACCTGTGCGCGTGCCGGACCGAGGCCGCGAGCTGGGCGGTATCCGCGTGGGCGCTGGCACTGAACCGAGATCTTCCCGACGGCGAACTGGGTTTGGCCGCGGCGGCAGACGACGAGCCTGACAGCGAGCCACGCGGGCCGTCCGAGGAGCCCGGGCCGCCGACCACGCTGCGCGTCACCGTCCGGCCTGACGGCGGGCCAGTGCTCGCAGCGGTCACCGCGAGCGGCGTGTTCGTGATCGACGGCGTCCAGGCGCCCGCCCGCGGTCGCTGGCGGCGGGTGGCCACGGTGCGAGCGCCGCTGTCCCGCGACGTCGCGCTCGCGCTTGAGCCCGCGCCCGGCTTCGTGGTCTGGACCGACCACGACGGCGTCCGCGGCCGCGCGCTCCGCCTGCACGGGGCCCGGCCCGGCCTCGGCGATCCCCGCCTGCTCGCCATCCCACCCGCGGATGGACAGGCGCGCTATCCGGTCGTGGCCTTCGGACATCCGGACGGCGGGCTCTGCGTGCTGTGGACGTCCGATCGCATGAACCTAGCGCTGGCCGAGGAACGGGCCTGGGGAACTGTTCAGGGCGCCGTCCCGGTCCCGTGGGCCCGCGATGACGGCGAGAAGCTCGCGGGCCTCGACTGCTGCCGCCAGACCAGCCGTACCGGCTGGCTGCTCTGCCGCACCGACCGGGGGCGGCTGCTTGCCGCGCGCTGGGACCTGACCGTGAACGAGTGCGGCGGCTGGTTCGACCTGAACCCGCCGGCCGTCCCGGTCGCGGCGGCCGTCGCCTGCCTGCGCACGGCGCCGTTCGCGATCGCGGCCACCGCGGGAGGCCAACTGCTCAGCGTGGACGTGCGCGCGGCGGCGGACGGACGGACGCAGTGGCACAGTGTCGACCGGCCTCAGCAGATCCGGCACCAGCCGCCGGCCCGTGTGCTGGCCGCGGACGGGCCGCGGGAGCGGCCAGAAGATCCCGGCTGGCTCGCGCTCGCGGGCAATGGCAGTGTCTGGGCGATGCCCGTCACCCTGGCCGACGGCATCGTCGAGTGCGGGACCCCGGTCCCCGTCTGGACCGGGGAATGAGCGCGCACCCGGCCGACGGCGCGGTGCGGCCGGTGTACGTCGTGATCGACGCGTCGGGCTCGACCCTGCGGGGCGGGTTCGCGACCGCCAGCCAGCGGGCGCTGCCGCAGCTCATCGACGCGGCCGCCGGCCATCCGGGACTGCAGATGTCGGTCCTAGCGTACGGCACGCGAGCGGACACGCTGGTGTGGCTGACGGAGCCCGCGGACATCGAGCTGATCCCGGCGGTAACGCCCGCCGGGATGTCCTCGCTGGCGGCGGGGCTGCGGCTGCTCGCGGACTCCGTCAGGCACGACGCGTCGCGGCTCACCGCGGATGGCGTCCGCTGCCTGCCCCCGGCGGTGCTGGTGCTGGCCGACGGCCTGCCAACGGACCCGGCCGCCGACCTGCTCGACGCCAGGTCGGCGCTCGATGACGCGCTGGACACCGCCGCGCGCGCGGCGGCCGATGGCGGCCCCGCAGGCCCGGTCCCGGTGTTCGCGGCACCGCGGGACACCGACCCGCTCGCGGTCGCCGGGCTGCGCATGACGTTCGAGCCGCTGGCTGCCGGCACAGGAGACCTCGCCGGCTATGTTGTCGCGATCTTCGCCCGCCTCCTCGCCGGCCTATCAGGCAGCTGACGCCAGGCCGCCGCTGTGGGTCGCCGGTCCCGGGCGGGGCGCCCGTGTCCGTCAGATATACGCGTAGATGGGACGTTGCCGACCGATGGTCGGGGACGGGAGGCGGGGATGTCCACCATGACCGCGGCAACGGCCTGGTGCCGTGCCTGCGGCGCGCGGGCCGAGCGCGGCGACAACTGTTGCGGGCGGTGCGGGACGCCGCTTGAGCCGCCGTACCTGGGGCCGACCAGGATCGGCCGGGTTGTCGCCGTCAAGGGACGGCTGGGGCACCGCAACGGGGTCGCGCTACAGGAGTCCGCCGACGGCGTCCGGATCCTGGTGAAGGGCGACGAAACCGCCGAGATGCCGCTGGCCGATTTCGACGCCGCGAGCGCCGTCGACGTCCCGGGTCCTGCGGTTTGCGGAGCCGCCGGACGGCTGTGGAAGGCGCTGCGGGCACAGCAGGGCGAGGTGCTGCGGGCCAAGTGGAACCCGGAGGCGGTCGCCACCGCGGCACTCCAGCACGCCATGGTGAGCATGGGCGCCCGCCGTGCCGCTGCCCTCGACGCCCTGGCGCTCGGCGGCCATGAGATGCTGGCCAGCCTGGGCCTGCCGGCGCAGGAGACATGCTGGTACCAGGCGCGCGCCGCGGCGGCCGCGGGCGACACCCCCGCCCTCCTGGGCTGGCTGGAGCGGCTGCCGGCGCAGGGCTACCCGCTCCGTGTGCGATTCCTGCTCAGCCGGGTGGCTGACCTGCTGCGGGACGGGCCACTGGGCATCCGGGCCGCCGCTCAGCTCGCGCCGTTCGCGGCGGCGGACCTGGACGCCCAGGCGCTGCACGCCGCCCTCGCCGCGCCGGGTACCGCTGACCCGATCGCGCCGCTGCTGCCGTTCGCGCTCGCGGTGGAGGGCGCCGGCGGGTCGCTGGCCGGGTGGGCGAGCGCGATCGCGGACCTGCGGCCTCCGGCGACGCCGTTCCCGGACAGCATGCCTACCGCCTGGACGCTCGACACCTACCTCCGGGTGAGCGCCGGCGCGGACTGCGCCGCCAAGGTGGATGTGCTGCGACTGGTGCCGACCATGCTGCTCGACGACATGATCGAGCGGGGCGCGATATCGCCTGAGCTGGCCAGCCAGCCAGGATGGAACGCGGCGAACGCGGCCTACCTGCGCTGCCGCCTCATCCCGGGCGAGGCGAGCGCGGCCGACCTCAACGAGGCCCGGTTCACCGCCGAGCTCGCGCGCCGTTACTACCTGGCCGGGAACTCCGCCGAGCTGGCCGCGCTCCCCGCCGACGACGACGCCGTGCGGCACTACGGCGCACTCGCCGCATGGCGGTCCGGCGTCGGTCAGGCCGGCCTGGAAGGACTGCGCCCGGCGGCGCGGGCCGTGCTGAGCCAGCTAGCCGCGGTGCGAGCCGCGGTCCAGTCCGGACAAGAGGTTGTGCTGCCCGCAGACCTGGCCGCCGACCCGACCTGCTGGCCGTTGCTGTGGCGCAGTGCCATACAGGGGTCGCTGCGGCTCCCCGGCGAACTGGCCGGACGTTACCAGCGCTTTGCCGACTGGCTGGACCTGTGCGGGATCCAGTGCCTGCTGTTCGAATCCCGCTGGGCCGAGGCGATCACCGCGGGACAGGCTCTGGCAGCTCGCACCGCGCTCGAGGTGACCAGCGATGAGGCACTGAACATGGTCGCGTACGGCCAGTTCCAGCAGGGGCAGCCGATGAGCGCGCTGCAGACGCTGGACGAGGCGCTTGGCGGCAGGTACACGACCGGCCTGCTGGTCAACGCGAGCGTGGTCGCGGCCAGCCTGGGATCGGTGGCCGCGCTGCCCTACCTGGCTCGGATTACCCGCTCTGAGCAGGACCAGGCGGTGCGCTCTGGCGCCTTCCAGCGAGCGGTCGACCTGTGGATGCAGGACGCCGAGTCGCCGCAGTACCCGGAAGCACTCCGGTCGCTGGTCCGTGAGGCGCTGGCACTTCCCCAACCCGACGAGTTTCACCGCAAGCTGCTGCGGCTGGCCTGCATCCAGGACACGGCCTGGCTGGCGGGAGACGCCATCGTCCGTTCTGAGGGATCTGGACAAGTCGATGCGGCGCGGTACCGGCGCACCTGGGCCCGGGCCAGAACCGACGGTTACAAAGAGGACCTTTCCGACGTGGCGAAGCTGCTCGGCGTCCTCGCCGGGCGGCCCTCCCCGCCCGTCTGGGCGCGGCAGGAGCTGTACCGGTTCGTCAAGCTGCTCGACGATGCCGTGCATACCGACTTCGGTGAGGCACTGGGCCTGGTACCGACGATCGAGGCACTGCTGTCGGCTGGGGTGCTCGAATTGCCCTACCAGCTCGTGTTTGCGGCGCAGGCGGCCACGCACACCGCTGTCTACCTGTCCGAGCACGACGGATGCGTGTCGCGCGACTACGAGCAGCGGATGCTGTTCGACACCGTGCGGCTGTATACGCAGCGGCAGTCCGAGCTGACCGAAGCCGAGCAGGAGTTCGTGCGGAACGAGCTCACCAAGTGCGTCGTGATCACGGCCCGCGCGGTGGCCCTGTCCATGATCCGCGAATGGGACAACGCCACGGAGCGGTTCAACGCGCTGGTGCAGCGCGCGCGGGTCGACTACCAGAATCAGTACGCGATCGCGCGGATGAAGCGCGACATCATGGACGACGAGCTCGATCCCCTGGTCAGGAGGCTGCGTACCTACCTGAACCTGATCGGCGAACTGCCGCTCAACGACGCCGGCAAGGAATTCCAGCCCCTGCTGTCCAGCATGGTCAGTGACTGGTCAGCGGAAATCGCCCGGCTACGGCCAAGCCTGTGAGGTGACCGTCATGGACCGCAATCCCTACGTGATCCTGGGCATTCCGTTCGGGGCCTCTCGGGCGGAAGCGAACGCCGCGTTCGCGAGGAAGGCGCGCGCGCTCAGCCGCGATGGCGCGGACCTCGACCTGATGACGGACCTGACATGGGCGCTCCAGCGGATCGACGTGTCGATAAGCGAGCCGGCTACCGCCATGGAGATATACCGGATCCCGGCCGATCCGGAGGCGTTCCAGGGGGAGGGAAAGGGCGTGCTGCACCCGCCGCCGGAACGGCTGGCCCCGGCCGGCGGGGACCGGGACGCGGCGCTTGAGACGCTGCGGCACGCGGCGGCACGCGAGTACCTCCGCCACCTAGTGACGGTGCGCGCGGCGAGGATCGCGCTGCCACCGCCCTGACACACGAGAACCGAGGAGGAAACCCTTGATGACCAGGCGGTGGCGGGAACTGCGTGCCGCGGTCGAGCGGATCACCGGCCAGATAGATCAGCTCGACCGTCGCGCGGAGAAGATGGAGGTCATCCTCATGGTGCGGGAGCCGACGACGAACGTGGCGGCAGAGGCCTACGAGGGATTGCGCAAGCAGGTGGTCACCGCGGTGTCCGAGCGGATGGCGCACCTCACGCAGCTTGTCCAGCTTGACGCGGCGCTGACCGCGGGGGCTGACGCGGACTCGGTGGGCAAGGTCGTGCGCGGCTGGATAGAGCAGGCCTCGCTGCAGCGGATCGTCGATCCCGACCATCCCCAGCGAGACCTGCTCTTTGAAATGGTGGAGGACCTCGGCGGACGTTATGAGGTCCTGGAGCCCGCCTACATGGACGCGGTCACCGGGCGGGTCATCAGGCGCGGCAGCATCCGGCGGGCGGACGTCGCGGCCGAACGGCCGGGTATGCCAGACGAGCGGCGGGCCCCCTGGGAGGTAGCGCAGTGAGCGTCGCGTACGGAATCGACTTCGGAACGACCAACAGCGTGCTGGCGCGGGCTACATCGGCGGGAACCGAGGCGATCATCCTGGACGACCAGCTTCCTGGCGAGTGGCAGGGGACCGGCTTTGACAAGGTGCTGCCCTCGGTGATCGGATTCGACGGGGCTGAGCGGCCGCTGTTCGGCTGGCTGGCGAAGACGAGCGAGGGAGCCAAGCTCGAGGCGGTCAAGCGGCTGTTCGCCACCGAGGACGAGGTGGTCATCGGCGATCGCAAGCTCAAGGTGGAGACCGCGGCCGCAGCGTTCTTCCGGCACATACAGCAGCGGGCGGCGGTCAGCGGGCTGCTCGAGCGGCTCGACCGCGCGGTCGTCACGATCCCGGCCAACAGCAGGGGCAAGGCGCGCTACCGGACCAAGCTCACCGCGGGCCTGGCCGGCATCGAGGTGAGCGCGCTGATCAACGAACCCACCGCCGCCGCGATGGCGCATGCCCGGGCGATCGGTCAGAACCAGCGGATCCTCGTCTTCGACTGGGGCGGCGGCACGCTGGACGTGACCGTTCTGGAGGCCATCGACGGGATCTTCATCGAACAGTCGTCCAAGGGCATCCAGCGCCTGGGCGGCATCGACTTGGACAAGAAGTTCATGGACACACTGCTGCCGCGAATCCCGGGCTCCGGCTCATGGCGCCCGCACGAAGAGGGACTGTTCCGCGTCAACCTCGAGCGCGCCAAGATCGCGCTGTCGTCCGCTGAGCTGGCGCCCGTGCCGCTGCCAGGGGGCGGCTCGATGGAGGTCACCCGCGGCCAGTTCGTGGAGGCCGTGCGGCAGCTCATCGAGCGCACCCGCGAGCCTGTCGAGACCTGCCTGCGGGAGAGCCCTGGGCGCATCGATCACCTGGTCATGGTCGGCGGCAGCTCGAAGATCCCCGCGGTGCAGCGGATGGTCGCGGATATCGTGGGCGTCGAGCCCGACACCAGGGTCGACCCGATGACCGCGATCGCCGAGGGAGCCGCGATCGCCGACGCCATCCTCCAGGGCATCATCACCGATCTGCAGTTCTTCGTCGGCACCGAGCACGCGCTCGGCACCGTGGTGCACAACGACGACGCTCCCCGGGAGGGGGAGTTCTCTGTGCTCATCGGCCGCAACACCAAGTACCCGGCCAGGGCGACCGACGGCTACACCCCGGCCAACGACTTCCAGGAGGAGGTCGCGGTCCAGGTCATCGAGGGTGATCCGGAAAAACCGATCGGCCATGAGGACAACGTGATCCTCAAGGACTGGACCGTGACGCTACCGGAAAAGCGCCTCAAGCAAGACTCTGCCTTCGACATCACCTACCTGTACGACGTGGACGGCATCTTGCACGTCACCGTTCAGGACAAGCGGTCCGGACGGATCCTCATGGCGGAGGAGCTGAGCTTCGGCGCCGCCCAGGACCGGTCCCAGTTGCCGCACCTGCGCCGTGAGGTGGACCAGCTAATGAGCGGGACAGCACCGATGCCGAACGGACACGCCGACGGCTCGCCGCCATCGACGCTGAGCGCCGCCTCGGTGAGCGCGGTCAAGAAGGCCAGGGACAAGGTGATCCCGTTCGTGACAGACGAGGACAGGCGGCGCCTAGAGGCGCTGATAGCCGCGCTCGAAGGTGCCGGGCCGCAGGACGAAGCGGACTGCAGGTCGGCGCTTGAGCGCGAGCTCAGAGTCCACGCCTACCTGCTGTTGAGCTGAGGGTGCGCAAGCGAGAGCACAGGCGCGACAACGATCAGTGTCAAGCGGCTGATCGGGCACAGCACCGCCCGCTGGACCGGGTCGCGGACGCGGCGGAGATCAGCCGCCGCGCCGAGCTATCGCGGCAGAAGGAGCGGACGGACAGCAGGCTGGGTCATGCCTTCACCGAGCACGTCGACGCCTCCGACGAGCAACTGCGGCGGCGGGCGAAGGAGGGGGTAAACACGCGCGGGCATGACGAAGGCTTCATTCCCGAGAACGTGACACGGTGGCAATCGGACGCTGCGAGCGTGATCACGGCGGATAGGCTCTGGCGTACACCCCAGGCACAGCAGGTACGCGGCGACATCGAGGCCAAGCTGCGCGCGGGACAGCCGGCCAGGCAGAGCCTCACCGTACGGGCACCGCTGTCCCAGGTGCTCGGGCCCAACTGGCGCCACGATGTTTACGGTCGCTCCCGCGCGTCGCACGGGCGTCAGCTCACTGCGTGGGGCGACGATGGCCAGGCGGTCGCCGTCTACCGCAGGCACAGCGATGGCCGCTGGTACCTGCATACCTGCTATCCAGACCCGGGCCCGCTTCCTGGCCCATGAGGAGTAACAGATGCTTAGCGAGCGCCTGTGCGACTTCCTTGATGACTGGTGCGGCCTTGACGGCGAGGCCGCTGAGACGGCGCAAATGCTGTGCGGGCCGGGCGGCGCATATTACCTCGAGTGGCTGCCGACCGAACTCGACCAGGCCATTCGCGAGCACGCAATCACGCCCGAGTTCATGAGCACGAGGCTGGGAATGCACTTCGAGGATCAGGCTACGCTCGACCGCTGGCTGCGCCAGCGCTGGGAACTCTGGTTCGCGCGGCCCGGTCAGGACTGACGCGCGGTCACCTTCGCGGCCCGCGCGGGGGCTGCGGAACCGACAGGACCCGCGGGATCGGTGGGGCCTTCGGGATCGGCAGGACCAGTGGGGCCGACAGAGCTGACGGCACCGCGGCGGCGGCGCATGTCGACGAGAACGGTGAGGTCTGCCGCGGACAGCGCGGGACCCAGTTCCACGGCGCTGTCTGCGGTCGCGCGGAGCAGCCTGTCAACGTCAGCGAGCAGCGCGCCGTCCACGAACACCGCGGCGCTGTTGTCGCGCTGCTGCAATTCCCATGCCGTGATGACGATCGGCAGCACCGCTACGGCGAGGCGGACAAGCTCGGGATCGGCGCGGTCAGCAGCGAGCATCGTCGCCGTGGCGGGGTTCCCGATGGCCGCCCGTGCATGGCCGACGCCCTCGGCGAGCAAGTCGCAATACTCCGCGGCCTGCGCCGGGGTGCCTCCGGCCGGATCGAGGTGGGCAAGCAGCCTGCCCACGATGGCCACCGCCGCCTGACGGCTGGTACGCGCGCTCGTGAACTTGGCACTGTATTCGGCGAGCTCGCCCTGGGTTACCTGCTCCCTGACCTGGACGCACGCGCGCTCTGCGGCCAGCGCCTTGCGCAGGCCGTCAGCCGACGCGGCCTGCGAGGCGAGGAAGGACGCATAGTTCTGCAGGTGATACCGCTGCGGAGCGGGCAGCGTCGCCGGGTCGTCTAGGTCTCGCTCAGGATCGACGCCGCGCGCGAGCATCGCGTTACGCCACAAGCCGGCGAGGTCGCCCTCCGCCGCATCCAGCCGGGATAGCGCCATGACCCCGATCTCCAGCAGGTATGACGCGGTTCCCGGGTCGAGCACGCCTGCCCGCCAGGCGTGCGTCAGCCGGTCCAGCTGCTTGGCCAGGCTCGCGGCGGCGGCGGCCCGCTCTGCCGACTCAAGGTTTCCCGAACGACTGAGGTCCCACGCCTCGCAGTACGCGGCGTAGCCGACGAGCAGCAGCGTCGCCGGGTCATCCGGTCCCAGGCATCGCGCGGCGGCGCTCGCGGCGTCATTACATAGCGCACGGGTCGCCGCCCGGAATTCGGGCTGGGCCACCAGCAGGTCGTCGTAGAACCGGAGATAGTTCGCCAGCACGTGCGCAGTGATCAGGTGAGCCCGCCGGGAGAGCCGCGAAAGCCGACCCACGTCGATCCCGGTCAGCAGCCGTGAAACCTGCGCCAGATAGACGCGCTTGCCGGGACTGTCCGCGATCGGCAGCGCCGAGAAGACCTCGGCGACGAATGGCGCGATCGCTGAGCCAACTCGCACATAGGTCTGGACGCTGCGGTGACCGGGCGTCGCCTCGTCCACCCACGTGATGCCCCGCCCTGGGTATCCGATCTGAAGGAGCCTGTGGCACCACCGCGTCGCGATGTCGTCGAGCATCTCGCCCTGGCTGAGCAACGTCCCGTCCGTGGCGGGGAGCGGCAGGCCGAGCATCGGCAAGGTGACGTCGACCAAGTCGAAGCTCGTCGGAAGCTGCGGGCTGGCTGGCTCCTGCCCAGGCGAGTCGGCAGCCGACCCGCCCTCGACGGCAGCGCCAAACTCGCAGCGAGCCGAATCGGCCAGGCCCGGCAGCCACAGGTGCTGTCCCCACGGGGTAGTGAGCGCCCGCTGGATCGCCCGTGCCTGGATCGCCGCCGCGACCAGCGCAGGCTGGCCGCGGAAGGCCTCGAGCACGAGCCCGGCCCAGACCGCGAGCCGGATCTCGGTGCTCGAGTTCTCGCTGGCGAGATAGCGACTTACCTCAGCGACCGCCGCGGTCACGTCCTGCAACAGGCGGTTCGCCCCGGCGAGAACCACGGCGGCCTTGGTGTCAGGACCGTAGCGGTTCAATGTCGCGTGAGCGATCGAGGCCGGGGTCGGGCCCCGGCGGGGGGTCCAGACCGCGCGGCCCGCCGGCAGCCACGCGTGGGGTTCGGCGTTCCCGGGTTCCGCCCCGCCGTGCGCGGCCCCGGCGTCCAGCTCTGCCTGGACGTCGCGGGCCGGATAGGGAGCGCCCCGGGCGATCTCGGTGAGGGTAATCCGGGCGAAGTCGCACACCCATGTGCATCCGAAGGGGCTCTGCTCCCAGACGACGCCGAACAGCGGACCCAGCTTGCGGGCAATGCGGACGGCCACGACATCGGATCGCGGGACCTCGAGATCAGGCATTGATGCGGTCAGCGGAAGCACCACCCAAGCATAGACGACGGCTACTTCGATAGCAATAAAAGCTTAGAAACTTATTGCTTCGAGCTAGTAAAGTAGTCAAACTACTTCTGTGAACACAAACACGGGGACTGTCCTTCGTTATGCAACCGATTGCTTCGCGCCTGCCCGTGCGGTCCCGCACGCCGCGGCGGTCGCCGCCGTCCCTGCTCGCGGCAACGTGCCAGCCGCCCAGGTTCGTATGCCGTTCCGTCTAGAGCCTGTCCCGCAGCCGCTGTCACTCCGGGCTCTGGCCGCCTGCGGAGGGCTGCACGAGGCGGCCAGTGTTCCCGGCGAGGTGGCCCGGCTCCGTTCCGAGGCGTTCGAGGTGGCGCTGCCACTGGTGTGGGAGCGGCACACGCGGCCGCTGGAGGCGCGCAAGGGTCACGGCTGGTGCGCGACCGAAGTCCGGCGACTGGCACCCGACTGCGCCGACGGATTCACCGACGACCTGGAATCCGTGGTCACCGCGCTGCTCGGCTACACCCGCCCGATCTCCAACCTGGAGGGCTGGATCACTGTCCGGATGGCGAACGCGATCAAGGACGGGCACCGGGTTCGCCGGGCCAGGGAGATGGGCGCGCAGCAGCGCGTCCGCGTCCCCGCTCGGCTGGCGATGCGACTGGGCAACGACCGGTGGCTGGTCGCGCTCGCCGACCGCGTGCTGCAGTGGGCCGGCGTCCGGCACACGGCGGGCGCGGGACTGTGGCCGCTGGGCGCCTGGGCGGAGGACCACGCGGCGATCGCCGGGCCGGCGGCCGGGACACCTGGTGACGAAGCCGTCGCCGGCGACCTCGAGGTCGTCCTGGCGACCATGAAGGACTACGACGCAGCCTGGTATGAGAAGTACGTCGAAGCGCCGCTCGGGCGCAAGTGGGCACCGGTCGCGAGGGAGAACTGGCTCGGCGCGGGCCGCGCCATCGCCGACGAGGCGGCGTACCTCGACCTGGTGCCGGGTCACGAGCGAGACGATACCCGGCTGGCAGAAGTCGCGTCCGCGTGCCTGGAGCTGATCAGGCACGGGCTCGCCGACGGCGGCGAGCCGGAGCAGGTCGTCACGGACGCGCTCACCGCCAGCTTCGTATCCGAAGACTCACTAAGCGACGAGTTCGCGGGCGGGGACCCGGGCGACGTCGTGGCGGCCGTCCTGGCGGACGCTGCGGCGCTGGACCGCCTGGTGGACGAGGTCCTGGACATCGTCGGCACCGCGGTCCCAAGCCTGTGCTGAGGCCCGTGCCGAGTTCGCTTCGCCTCAGTGACTGACCCGGCCGGACAGTCCCGCCCCGGAATGGACGACCCGGCCCGCAAGCGAGGCGGATGGCCCGGCGAGCAACTGGTGCACCTCGTCGCGGACAGAGTTGAACGCCCCGAGCGGGGTGATGCTGGCGTCGTCGAGGACGAGGCTGATCACCGTGCAGGCGAGTTCCGCCAGGCGAGCCGCGCGAATCGTCCCGGCCGGCTCGCCGGCGCAGTGCCCGCGTCTGGCCGCGAGCACCTTCATGTCCTCGGCCATGCACCCCGGCGGGCCCGCGGGATGGCACGCCGCCAGCGGCCGGTTATCGCCCGCCCAGGCGGCGAGCGCTCTCAGGTAGGCGGCGGCCCACTCGAAGGGCGCCATGTCGAAGGCGTCGGCGATCTTGATGACACCCTCCCGGTAAGGCCAGAACGCGATGACTTTCGCCTCGGCCACGAGAGCGGCACCCGGTATTACCGGTGGGCCTTCGCCCGCCCGGCGGGCAATCGGCTGTCTCTCTTGGTTGCGGTGCCATCGCTCGTGCACAGGCTCGGCAGAGGCGAATTGAGCCCGCTCCGCCTGCGCGTCGCGCCTAGCCCGGTACCAGAGCGACGTGGGTGTTGACCTTAGTTCCTGACTGATAGTCAGTTCCTGACTGATAGATGGCATTCCCCCACCCCCTGGATGCTGCCGCCTTGTCCGGCTGGTTTAGAGACGCTGGATCGCACATGCCGGTTTACGGATATGGCCCACTATCAGCATTTCAGGCTCAAAGACGTAACTGCCGTATTGTTCCGGCACGTAGCGGGTTGGCGCAGGCGATCGACGTCCAGCCGACCAGTTCCGCGGCCGGGGCGAACGGTGGCGGGCGCGGTGAGCACTGCCTCCGGGGCTGGCTGACGCCGAGCAGCTCGAGGGCCTGCCGCTGAAGAGCGGTAGGAGTGGTGACTAGCCGGAAGCCGGGGTGGCGGGGTCCGCGGGTGCGATGGTGTTCAGGCAGATCGTGCCGAGGTCGGCGAGCAGGGTGGCCAGGCTGTGTACCGACTGGTTGCCGGCCTCGCTCGGCCACGGCCCCGTGATCATCGAGGTGACCGGGCGGCAGACGTTCACAGGAACGCCCGCTGCCGTGGCGGAGGCGATCAACCGCAGCGTGCAGGACGACGCCTGCGACGGGTTCATCCTCGTGCCGCACCTGATCCCGGCCGGGCTTGACGAGTTCGCCGCCAAGGTCGTGCCGCTGCTGCAGGAGCGGGGCGTGCTGCGTGCCTCGTACGAGGAGGGGACGACGCTGCGCGACCGCCTCGGGCTGCCGCCGGCCAGGCCGGCGGCAGCCTGGGCCGCGGCACGGGGCCAGGCGTAACGGGGCGACGGGCGCGGCCTCGGGCGCTGCCTCGGGCGCCTCGGGCGCGTCGAGCGCCTCGGGCGCGGCCTCGGGTGCCTCGGGCGAGGACCCGGGCGCCTCGGGCGAGGACCCGGGCGCCTGGGGCGAGGACCCGGGCGCGGGCCCGGGCGACCGCCTGAGCTCTAGCTGCGGGATCAGCCAGGTCGCCAGGAACGCCAGCGCCGCGACCGGGACCGCGACCAGGAACACGGTCTGGATCGACTGCGCGTAGCCGGCCACGTAGCCGTGGTGGACCGCGGCGGGCAGGCGGCTGAGCAGCGCCGGAGTGGCGTCCGCGCTGCTGAAGCCGCCCGGCAGCGGCAGCCCGTGCAGGTGGCTGGCCAGGTTCCCGGCCAGCACGTTGGAGAAAACCGCGCCGAAGATCGCGGTGCCGAACGACCCGCCGATGGAGCGGAAGAACGTGGCGCCTGAGGTCGCGACGCCCAGCTCGCTGTGCGGCACGCCGTTTTGCACGATGATCACGAGCACCTGCATGACGCCGCCGATGCCCATCCCGAACACGAGCATGCAGGCCGCGTCCGCCAGCGTGGTCGAGCCCGTGCCCATGCGCGACAGCAGGAACAGGCCGAGGGTCATCACCGCCGTGCCGGCGATCGGGAACAACCGGTACTTGCCTGTCCGCGAGATGATCTGGCCGGCCGCCGTCGAGACCGCGAGCAGGCCGACCATCATCGGCAGCAGGTACACGCCGGAGACGGTCGGCGAGGCGCCGCGGACGACCTGGAAGAACGCCGGCAGGTAGGTGATCGAGCCGAACATCGCGAACCCGACGATGAAGCCGACCGCGCTGGTCACCGAGAAGGTGCGCAGCCGGAACAGGTGCAGCGGCAGCACCGGCTCGGCCGCGCGCCGCTCGACCAGGACCAGCAGGCCGATCAGCGCGGCGCCCGCCACGCCGAGGATGTAGATCGGGGCCGACCGCCAGGGGTAGGTCGTGCCGCCGAAGCTGGTCAGCAGGATCAGCGCGGTCGCGGCCAGCGACAGCACGGCGGTGCCGAGGTAGTCGATCGAGTGGTGCACCCTGCTTAGCTGGCCGGGAACCTGGCTGGCCACCACGAGCAGCGCGATCACGCCGATCGGCACGTTGATGTAGAAGATCCAGCGCCACGACAGGTAGTCAACGAAGACCCCGCCGAGCAGCGGGCCGATCACGCTGGCCATGCCGAACACCGCCCCGAACAGCCCCACGTACCGGCCGCGATCGCGCGGCGAGACGACGTCCCCGACGATGGCCTGCGCCCCGACCATCAGGCCGCCGCCGCCAAGGCCCTGCAGGGCGCGGAACGCGATCAGCATGATCATCGAGGTGCTGATGCCGGACAGGATCGAGCCGATCAGGAAGATGACGATCGACGCCTGGAAGAAGATCTTCCGGCCGTACTGGTCGCCGAGCTTGCCCCACAGCGGGGTGGACACCGTGCTGGCGAGCAGGTAGGCGGTGATCACCCAGGCGATGTGCGAGCCGCCCGACAGGTCGCCGACGATCGTCGGCAGCGCCGTGGACACGATCGTCTGGTCGAGCGCGGCGAGCATCATGCCGAGCATCAGCGCGCCGATGATCAGCAGGATGCGGCGCCGGCCGAGCCCGGGCACGGCACCGTCGGTAGCGGGTGTTGCCATCACTGGCTGTCCTTCCTCTTTGTCACGTCTGCCGCGATCTGGCGCAGGGCGCCGTGCTCCGGCAGCCCGGCGGCGAGCGCCTGGAATGCCCGGTCAATGAGCTGGCCGAGGTCGACCGTGCCGCTGGAGCCCGCCCAGAACGCGAGGCAGCCGCGGATCACGCCGACGGCCGCGGCGGCCAGCACCCCCGGGTAGGGGTCGCGTTCGGGATCGGCGTGCAGGCGCTGCGCCAGCCCTTCGGCCACGGCCTGCTCGATCATCACCATCTGCGCCGCCTGCGCCTCGCGCGCGTGCGGGTCGGCGCGCGCCGCCTTGACGCGGCGCTGCCAGTCCGCCGGGTCGCCGCCGAGCGCAAGCAGCTCGCCGGCCATCGCGCGGGCGTCCTCGGACATGACAGCGCGCAGCACGCCGATCGCCGGCTCGCCGGGCGCCTCGCTGGCGATGCGCTCGCGCAGGACCGCCGCCCGGTCCGGGGCCCCGCCGAACAGCGCGGCCTCCTTGGACGGGAAGTAGTTGAAGAACGTGCGCGGCGACACGTCCGCCGCCGCGGCGATGTCCTCGACCGTGACGTTCGCCAGGCCGCGTTCGGCGACCAGGTCGAGCGCCACCCGGCGCAGCAGCCTGCGCGTGGCCAGTTTCTTGCGCTCCCGCAGCGAGGCGGGCGGTGCTGTCCCGGTCGGCGTGCCTGCAGATGTCATCATGCGCTCTCTGAAATCTTGCATCCTATAAAAACTTGCATTTACTGCATGATTACACCATGCGCAAGGAAGGGACGCAAGACCTTGGCGGGTTCAGCCGGGCAGCAGGGTGAAGTCGGCGAACTCGAAGCCGGGCGCGACCACGCAGCTGACCAGCACCTCGCTGTCGGCCGCCGGGCGCGCCGCCTGCCAGTGCCCGCCGGGGATCACGTGCTGCGGAACCTGCCCGGCGGCGAGGTCCGCGCCAAGCGGCACGACGTCCGGCTGCTGCGCGGGCAGGTCGGCCGGCCCGCCGTCGAGCAGGAGCAGCGGCCCGCCCGAGTGCCACAGCCAGGTCTCATCAGAGCGGACCCGGTGCCAGCGCGACTCCTCGCCGGGCAGCAGCAGGAAGTAGATCACCGTGGCCGCGGTGCGCGGGCCGCGGTACCCGGCCGGCAGGAACTGCTGGCCGGACCGCCAGGTCTCGCGATACCAGCCGCCCTCGGGGTGCGGCGCGAGGTCAAGCAGTTCGGCTGTCCGCGGCCGCGCGCCGCCCGGGTTCACGGCACCGGCGTGCCGAAGGGGCTGGCGGGATCGCCCGTCAAGCCACAGCGCCCAGGTCCGGACGTCCTTGATCCGGAACACCTGGTGCACCGCCCACGGATCGGCATCGAAGATCGACCGCAGCGTGCCCTCATCGGCAGCCTCGACCGCCAGCAGCGCGATGTCCTCACCGGCATCGCCGCCGACCGGCCCGCCGACGATGATGATCCCACTGTCGACAAGACCGTCGGCGAAGGCGGCGTGCTGGTCCCAGAAGGGCTGCTCACGAATGCCCCTGGCGTGATCCCAGCTCGCGCCCTTGGCCGTCGTGACCGCGAACACCGGCATCGCTCCTCCGTTCCGCAGACGCCGCAAGCAGCGGTCAGTGACCGGAAACGACCCGGCACTGCCACAGCTCATCCTGCCAGCCCGGCCCGTTTCGGGTGCTGCCGGGCTGGCGAGGTCCCGGCGGCTATTGGCGCAGGGAACCCCGGCGCCAATAGGCTTGGCGCCGTGGGCCCCACCGCCAATGCGCGCGGCGGGCGAGCCCGGCGGGGCCCGGACGTGCGCGATCCTGGTGGTTAATTCTGGTTCATGTGGCGCGCCGGCCGCGGCCGGGGCCGCCCCGTCACGCCCCGGCGCAGACCCATGCCCGGCGGCACCCGGGCCGGCGATCCCGGCCGGCCGCCGCCGCGATACGTTCCGGGTTCGCGTCGTCATGCCAGCACAAACCCCGAACATACCGCGAGGGCCACCGCGGACCCGGAACGGCATGTGCTGACCGGGCATCCGGTACGGGCGTGATCCCGCTATCCGCGCCAGAGCCGGGGATTTGGCCGCCAGGATCGTCGTCGGGAACAAACCGGTACAATCCGGGTAAATTGCCTGCGTTGTCGCCATCCCTGCCACGCCCGGGACCGCCGGCCAAAACACCGGCTGGCCTGCCCACGCCCATGCCGTGTTGCGCCGGTCCTGCACGCGATATATCGTGAGTGCCGGACGTGATGAAGGGTGAGCGAGATGGCTGTTTGGTCCACGTGGTCCGCGGCACGGACGATGCGCTGGTCGACCAGGGCGGTGATCGCGGCCGGAGTGCTCGCCGCGCTGCTCGTGGCCGCCGTGCCGGTAGCGCTGTTCGTCGGCGTGATCATGATGCTGCTCGGACACGTCGTCGGCGGGCTCGCGCTGTTCGGCGCCTCGATCCTGGCGGCGGCCGTGGCTGTCGCGATCGCGAGCCTGAGCGGGGTACGGCACCTGCGCAAGCTGGTGGGTCAGCGAGACTACCGGGTCGTTCGGCTGGACCGGGGCGAGTACTACTACGACTGACGGCTGCTGCCCACCGTGCCGGGCTCCCGGCCAGCGCCCTCGAGGTGGTGGCGGTATAGCCCGGCGACGCGGAAGGCCAGGTCCAGTGACTGGCTGCGGTTGAGCCGCGGGTCGCACGCCGTCTCGTAGCGGTGGCTCAGGTCGCTCTCGGTGATGTGGTGGCCGCCGCCGACGCACTCTGTCACGTCGTCACCGGTGAATTCGATGTGGATGCCGCCTGGATGTGTACCGAGCGCGCGGTGCACCTCGAAGAAGCCGGCGACTTCGTCCAGCACGTCGTCGAAGTACCTGGTCTTCTGGCCGCTGGCCGCCTCCACCGTATTGCCGTGCATCGGGTCGCACACCCAGACGACGGCGGCCCCGCTGGCGGCCACCTTCGCGA
>JASHPP010000412.1 GCA_030038035.1 Trebonia sp. | reverse complement strand
AAGCTCGCCCCGGTGACGCTTGGCGGCTGGCACTGGCTGCAGACGATCGTGCTGATCAACCCGCTGATCTACGTGAACGAGGGCATGCGAGCCGCGTTCACCAACGCCCCGCATATGCACCTGTACGTCATCTACCCGGTGGTGGCCGGGTTCTGCGTGCTGTTCCTTACCATCGGGCTGCGCAACTTCCGGCGCCGCGTGCTTTCCTGACGGCGCCGCCCGCAACGCGCCGCGCGGGATGTCGGCAAGCTGACAGCAGCGGTGTCGGCCGGCTGACTGACCGTGGCGTGCCATGACGCGATGCTGAGGGCAGTTGGTTCCGATGGCCGGCGGTGGATCGCCGGCCCGCCCGGGGGATCCGGCGGCCGTCGCCGGACTGGCGGAACCAGGTACCTGAGGAGGCTTCGATGTCTTGGTTCTGGCTGAACGTGCCGGCAATGGCATTGTTCTTCGCGGCTTGGTGCGGAATACCCATGTTCATGGTGCTCAGGCACCCGACCTGGGGTCCACAGCGGGCCGACAGCGCCGAGCTCGCGCCCGTCAAGCCGCCCCGCGCGGTTCAGATTCGCCGCGAAGTGCGCCCGTCTGCCACGGTGGCGGGCAGCACGCGATAGGGGCCCCGGCGACCGCGGCGCGGGGAAGTCCGGCCTGGCCAGGAGAGTCCTGGCCAGGCCCGGCCCCGTCTGCCGCCAGCCGCAGCTCGGCGGTCCTATTGGCCGGCGAACCTGTCGAGGGCCGACACGTGTTTCACGGTGACCGTGCGATCGCGGACCTCGATCCACCCACGTCGCTGGAAACCGCTCAGCGCGGCGTTGACGCTCTGCCTGGTGCTGCCGACCTGGTGCGCGAGATCTTCCTGGCGAAGGCCGGGCCGGATGGTGCCGTCGCCATCCCTGGGCAGGCTCAGCAGTACTTTCGCCACGCGCCGTGGCAGGTCAAGGAACACCAGGTCGGACGCGGCCTCGGTGAGGCGCCTGAGGCTGGCGGCGACGGAGTCGGCCAGGGCCAGCGCCGCGGCCGGCTCGCGCGCGCAGATGTCCTGGATTGCCTCGCGCGGGACAAGCAGCAACTGGCATTGATCCAGGGTTTCGGCGTCGGCGGACCGCGGGCCGCCATCGGCGACGCTGACGTCCCCGATCGTCTCGCCGGGGTGGACGACGGTGAGCGTCAGCTCGCCGCCGTCAGCCGATCGCACGACGACCTTGACCCGGCCCGTGACGACCACGATCAGCGTGCCGCCCGGGTCGCCCCGGGTGAAGACCACCTGGCCGCGGCGGAAGGTACGCAGCCGGGATGCCGCTGCGACCGCGGCGAGGTCCCCGGCGGGCACCGAGGACAGCAGCCGGGTCTGGCGAAGGATGCCCTGAACGTCAGCGGTCATCGCCCGACTCCCTCGGCCACGGCGCGCCGGCTAGGGCCCGCGGCACCGCCTTGACTTCCCACGATGTCAAGTTACGGTACTTGCTTTACGCGCACATTGCCCGTCGGGCCGCAGTTTCGCGGCCGCTACGTCAGCGAGGTGGCAGCCTGGTCGATCAGGTCGGCGATCTCGGCTGGCCGTGAGGCCAGTGAGGCATGGCTGGCGTCAAGTTCGATCGTGCTCTGCGGCTTCATCCGTTCGGCCATCTGGCGCTCGCTGTCCGGGTGGATCATCCGGTCGTTCGCCGACACCTGATACCAGGTGGGCTTGGTCTTCCACGCCGGGTCGGAGACGGTGTCCCCGGCCGTCGACCCGGCCGGCGCCTTCTGGGTCACGGCCATCACCAGCGCCTCGTCCGCGGGCAGGTCCTGGCAGAAGCTCTCACCGAACTTGTCCTGCCTGATCCAGACCAAGCCGTCGGAGTCGGGCGCGATGTTCCCGGCCGCCGCGGCCTGGGCCACCCGCCACTCGCCGATCTGGGCCACGCTCTCGCCGGCGTCGGGAGCGAACGCGGCGACGTACACCAGCCCGGCGACGTTCGGGAGGTCACCGGCCTGGGTGATCACCGCCCCGCCATAGGAATGCCCGGCGAGCAGCACCGGCCCGTCCACCTGCCTGACCATCTTCCGCGTGCGCTCGACGTCGTCCGCAAGGGACGTCAACGGGTTCTCCACCGCGTGGAGCGAGTCGTAACCCCGCCGGTTCAGCTCGACGATGACCTTGGCCCAGTGGGCCGCGCCACCCCAAAACCCATGGACGAGCACGATGCTAGGCTTGCTGCTCATTGCGTTCTCTCCCCCCGTTGCGCCATGGAAGATACCCCGGTGGGTCGCCTGGCATGCGCCGCCGGCTGAGCGACAACGGCCGCGGCCCCGCGGCCCCTCCGCCGGGAACGGGATAGCGTAGTACGGCGGGAGCTGCCTGAGCCATGCCGGATCCACCGCCATTCGCGCTGCGGCGGCTTGGGGGGAACCCGATCCTGCACCGGGACACGACCGTCGCCGGGGAGTCGGGCAGTCGGGGATCGCCCTGAGCTCGAAGTGTCCGCCGGCGCGGTCCGCGAGCTTTCCCTGACCCCTGACTCGCCCGTGCCGGCGCCGCCTGCGCCGGCCGCCCCGGACCGGTTCCTGGCAGCCAGAAGGTTCTCGGCTACGTGAACCGCGCGCATGCGACCGCGTACCAGATCCTGTCGGAGTTCTCGCACGACGGAACCTCCCTGACCTGCCCGGTGCAGGACGCGTCCGGCCGGCAGGCGCGGCTCACCGCGGTGAACACCGGCTGATCGGCCTATCCAGACGGGCTCGCGCCGGCTATCGGCCGGGTTCTGCCACCCGCGCGATGGACGAGGGCGTGTCGCCGCGCACGCCGAAGGTCTCGATGACCGTGGACACGCCGGCGTTGTTCGCGCCGGCGACCGCGAGCAGGATCGCGCTCGGCGAGATCAGCGCGGGAACCAGGTCGAGGGTGTCGCCTTGGCTGGCCTGGTCGGGTATGGCGTCCGGGTGGTCGCCCGGCACCCGCCAGCGGGTGTGCCTGGAGATCGCCTCCTTCCCGACGGCCACGAGGTCGGCGCGGGAGTTCACGGCTCTGTCATAGATCGCCTGCCGCACGTCGTCCTTGGACCAGCCGGCCTCGGCGAACGCCTGCGCGTGCTCGGGACCCAGCACGACGAGCGCGCTGCTCGTCTCGTGGATCAGCGCGCCGGTCCGCTTGATGGTGTTCGCGAAGTCAAGCGCCAGCTGCTCGGGCACCCGGGTGTGCCTGGCCTCGATGTGCAGGCAGGACCTGACGACGAGCGCGGTCACCGTGCTTTCCTCGGCTGCGAAGCCGTACTCGACGTGCAGCGGCGCCCACGGGGACTCCTCCTCGTTCTCCGCGATGCAGGCGGAGTACTTGGCAAGCGTGCCCTGGGTTGCCTGGTCGAGCTGGTGCGGGTGCAGGTCGAAGACGTTGATCGCGGTGAGCCTGATCGCCCGGCCGATCGTCGCGTTGGCACGGAACCCGGAACCGAAGACGTTCCCCTTGCTGTTCAGGCCGATCCGGCCGCGGACCGGGCCGTTCACGATGAGCAGCGGCGCGGTGCCCGTCGTGGACTGCCAGATGCCTCGCTTCGGGTAGGGCTCCTTCGCGATCGCGTCCCAGGCGGCGAGCACCACGGGGAAGTACTCGGGCAGGCAGCCCGCCATCGCCGCGTTGATCGCGGCCAGCCTGACCGTGCACTCCCTGTTCAGGTGCGGCACGGCGAAGATGGCCTCGTCCGGGTCGCGACCGGTCATGCCGAGGAACTCGGCCAGGTACGACTCCGTGACCGGCACGACCGGCAGCCCGTCCGTCCACTCCTGCTTGGCGTAGTACTCCATCGCCTCGCGGATCTGCGTGGCGTCGGCGAACAGGTCACCGATGACAGTGCTCATTGATGTCTCTCCCACGGTTTGCCGCGGTGCTACGGTTGCGCGCCGATGATCCGCAGCACGTCTGGCAGCACGGCCAGCACGCGGTCGCGGAGTTCCGCCTCGCCCAGGCTGGCCACCGGGTGGTGCACGGCGGCGAACTCGAACCCGGGAAAGCCCTGCATCTGGGCCATCGCGCCCGCGGACAGCAGGAACGAGTCGGAGACGATGCTGACCGCCGGAACCCCCGCCCGTTCGAACAATATCCCGTCCGCGACGGTCGCCGCGCTGCACGAGCCGCAGTCTCCGACGGCCGTGACCACGAGGTCGCACTCGGCGACGATCTGCGCGAGCAGGTCGGGCTTGACCGGGGTGCCGAAGTAGTCCTTGGTGTAGGAGCGGAACTCGCCCACGTCATAGCGGTCCTTGAGCTCGCTGGCGATCTCCGACAGCAGCACCTCGGCGTTCGGCTTGGTGTTGCCAAGCAGGCCGACGGTGAGCCCGCGCAGGCTGGCCGGCCGCGGGGCGAGGCTGCTGTCGGCCGCTCTCCTGTCTGAGCCGGTGGGGTTGAGTAGCTTCTCCTGGGCTCCCATGTGCACCTCCGCGCCGCGATGGCATCGGCATCGTCCTCGCGGTCACGGTCGCACTAGAGTGCCTGGATGACTACCCGTGTTTCCGCATAACGGAAGGAGCGACCGCCGATGCCGGACCAGCGGCGGTCCGTCCTCGGGCGCGCGCTGCGAATACTGGACACCGTCAGCGACGCGCCCGGCGGACTGACCCTGTCGCAGATCAGCCGCAGGGCCGGGGTGCCGCTCACCACGGCACACCGGATCGTCGGCGAGCTGCACGCCTGGGGCGCGCTTGAACGGTCGCCGTCCGGCGGTTACCAGATCGGGCTGCGGCTGTGGGAGCTCGCCGCCGTCACGCCCCGGTCGATGGGCCTGCGGCAGGTCGCCCTGCCGTTCATGCAGGACCTGTTCGAGACCACCCACCGCGGTGTGCACCTGGCCATCAGGGAGAAGGACCAGGTGCTCTTCGTCGAGCGGTTCACCAGCCAGGAGACGGCCGCCGACCGGGCTCAGGTGGGTGCGCGCTACGAGCTGCACGCCACGGCGATCGGGCTTGTGCTGCTCGCGTACGCGCCGTCAGATGTCCAGGAGGCGACGCTAGCGGGACCGCTGGCGGTGCCGGACTGGCATCCCCCGGTCACCGATCGGGAGCTGCGCGCCACCCTGGCGGAGATCCGCCGGTCCGGATACGCGGTCACGTCAATTCGAGGCGAGTTCCGGTCGGTGGCCGCGCCCATCTACGGTCCCGCCGGCCCGGTCGCGGCCGCGCTCTCGCTGATCCTGCCGATCACCGAGCCGTATGGTCCGAGGCTCGCACACCTGCAGGCCACGACACGGGGAATCTCCCGCGTGCTAGGCAGCCCGCAGGGCCGCGCGACTGCCCCGGCGGGCCGGTTCAGGTTCGGCTGATCATGCATTCACTGACCGTCGCCGTGCTGCTCGTGTGCGTGGCATCGAGGGCCGGCGCCGAGGAGAGGCAGGAAGAGGTCGTCCACGATCTCGATCAGGTCCGGGTCGGGCACGGGAGAGCGGTTCATGATGAGGTCGTGGCGCACGAGATCGATGGGGAGCGCTGCGAGGCGGGGGCTGATGCGATCGGGGTCGATCTCGCCGCGTGCGGCAGCGCGGTCCAGGATGGCCTGCATCACGGTTGGCTGTCCGGCGAGCGCTCGTTCTCGCAGGACCGCCGGGGGCACTCCGGTCTCGTTGAAGTAGTCGCCGAGCAGGAAGCTGAAGACGGCGGCGACCTCGCCGCCTCGTGCGGAGATGTGCCGCAGCAGCGCCAGGACGTCCTCCCGGAGTGTTCCGGTGTCGGGAATCTCGGTGGGCGCGAGCTTCGTGTGCTGCCGCATGGCCGCGAGCGCGAGCTCGGGACGGTTCGGCCATCGCCGGTACAGCACGGCCCGGCTGGTCTTGGCCCGGGCGGCGACGCCGTCCATCGTGAACGCGCCGTACCCCACCGCGGCCAGCTCGCTCCAGGCGGCGTCCAGTAGCGCGGCTTCGAGTTCGGCTCCCCGGCGGCGCGTCGCCGGGCCTGGGTTCCTTCCCGGCCCGGGTCGGCCGGCCGCGGTTGCCTCCGCTGCCATCAGCGCTCCTTAAGAGTCACTTGTGTATCTTACGAGATCGCGGTATCGTGATCTAAGAGTCATGATTGTATCTTATATGGAAGGCGCTCGTGGCTAAGCCGAACGACAGCGAACCCCTGGACCCGGCGTTCGTCAAGCTGGCCGTGGTCCTGTTGGTCGGAGTGGTGATGGTCGTGTTCGACTCGACCATCGTCAACGTGGCGATCGATGTGCTGGCCCGCGGCCTGCACACATCGGTGTCGAATGGTCAGTGGACAATCAGCGGCTACGTTCTCGCGCTCGGGATGGTCGTCCCGGTCTCCGGATGGGCCAGCGAGCGCTTCGGCGCCAAGCAGGTGTGGATGGGAGCGCTGGCGCTGTTCATGGTCGGTTCGATCCTGTCGAGCACGGCGTGGGACATAGCCGCGCTGATCGCCTTCCGGGTGCTGCAGGGCATCGGCGGCGGCCTCATGCTGCCCATCCTGCAGAACTTGCTGGTCGAGGCGGCCGGCGGACGCAAGCTCGGGCGGATCATGGCGCTGATCAGTCTTCCCACGCTGTTCGGGCCGATCGTGGGGCCAGTCGTCGGCGGCCTGATCGTCAGCCACCTGTCGTGGCGGTGGATCTTCTGGGT
>JASHPP010000411.1 GCA_030038035.1 Trebonia sp. | reverse complement strand
CTGATGCCCGCCTCGGTGACCAGGTAGTGCACCGCCCGGCCGAGAAACGCCCGCTGCGCGCGGACGCTGACGAGCACGTCGGGGAACGTCGCGATGACCTGCTCGGCGGCTGCCCGGTCGGCCGCGAAGTTGTCCTTGCCGCCCAGCCAGTAGTCGTAGACCCGGGCGATGTGCGGCACGCTCGTGTCGAGCGAGACGCCCTCCCCCGCTGGGTCAGGCTTGTCAGTCACTTGCCCTGCCTTCCCGCGCTGTGCCCGCAAATGCCGTTCGTGGCAAGCCTAGCGCTGCGGCTGTTCGTCGAGCTCGGCCAGGCGCCGCGCGCCGACCGCTCGCGCGTAGCCGCTCAGGCGTGACCCGCTCAGGCGTGCCGGGTAAGCGGCGGGTGGGCCTGGCGCCGCCCGTTAGCTAGGCTCGTAGGCTGTGCGAACCTTCCCGCTGCTGGTGGCGACCGACCTGGACGGGACGATCATCCGCGGCGACGGGACCATCTCGGCGCGGACGGTCGCGGCGTTCGGACGGGTCGAGGAGGCGGGGGCGCGGTTCGTGCTCGTCACCGGGCGCCCGCCGCGGGTGATGGCGCCGATCGCGGCGACGTTCGGGCAGCGGGGCACGGCGATCTGCTCCAACGGGGCGCTGACCTACGACATGCGCTCGGACACGGTCACGGCCGGGCGGCTGATCCCGCCGCAGACGCTTGCCCTGGCGGCGCGGGCGCTGCGCGCCGCGGTCCCCGGCATCGGCATCGCGGTCGAGTATCCGGACGGGCGGGCCGCCGACGACGTCTTCCAGGCCATCACGTTCGCCGTTGACACGTCCATCCCCCGGCCGGGCGACGCGCTGCTCTTCGCCAGGCCCGGGGCGAAACTGCTCGGCCGCCACCTCGGATACAGCCCGGACGAGCTGCTCGCGCTGGCCGCCCCGGTGCTCGACGGGCTGGTCAGCGTCTCGCACTCCAACGCCAAGGGCCTGATCGAGGCGGCCGCGGTCGGGGTGAGCAAGGCCACGGCGGTCGCCGAACTCGCGGCGTCCTACGGGGTCGGGCCGTCGTCGGTGGTGGCGTTCGGGGACATGCCGAACGACCTGCCGCTGCTGTGCTGGGCCGGCACCTCCTGCGCGGTCGCCAACGCGCACCCCGACGTGCTCGCCGCCGCCACGTGTGTCATCGGCAGCAACGACGACGACGGCGTGGCGGAGTTCCTTGAGCGCCTGTACCCGTAGCGGCACCGATCGCCGTGACTTCCGCGGGAAATCCCGTGCTTGACCACACCGAAAAAGACACGGTCCGACACGCCAAGCTGACATAATTCTTTCGCGCTGCACGGCCTTCACCTCGACAAACTGTGGCGAGATCTCCCAGGACGGTGCTCACGAAATGATCCGGATAAGGATAAGAAAGGCGCAGCTATCGGCGGCGATAGTGCTGGGGGCGGCAGCGGTCCTGACCCCGACCGCGGCCGTAGCGACCTCCGCCTCAGCCTCTGCTTCCACTGCTCCCGGCCCGAACACGCCCGAACAGGTGGCGACGGGCATCAACGTATCGGATTTGCCAGGTGTGACGGTCTACCCGGGCGTCCCTGCCGGCACCCCGGAGACCGTGTCGTTCATTCTGCGCGAGCAGAATGTGTCCGCGCTGGAAAGCCAGGTTGAATCCGGCGTCAAGAATTACCTGTCGGTCAGCCAGTTCGCCAGCACCTACGGCCAGGGTCAGGCCAATATCTCCGCGCTGACCAGCTACCTGGCGTCCTTCGGCATCAGCACCGACGTGTACGCCGACGACGTCGACGTGGTGGCCACAGGGATCGCGGGCGAGTTCGACCAGGCGCTGTCGGTCACGCAGAACTGGTACCAGGTACCCCAGCAGCCCGGCAGCGGCGGGCTCGGGCCGATCCCGGCGCAGACGGTGTACGGCAACGCGCAGGCGCCGCTGCTGCCGTACCGGCTCGCGAATTTCGTGCTGGCGATCCTCGGGCTGACGAACTACGGCCCGTACAAGAGCCAGGCGGTACACGTGGACACCAGCCTGCTCACTCCGCAGAAGGGCAGCTCCAACTACTGCCTGGCGCTGACCGGCGATCCCGCCGATTGCAACCTGCCGCAGAATTTCGCCGCCGACTACGGGCTCGACGGCCTGTACGCGGCCGGCGCCGACGGCTCCGGGCAGACCCTCGCGATCGTCACGCTGGCCGCGCTTGACCCCGGCCCGCCTGGCTACCAGTGGGCGCCGGACTACTTCTGGTCCGACATCGCGAAAATTCCGCGCACTGGCAGCCTGACGGTGGACAACATCGACGGCGGGCCGGGCGCGCCCAGCGACGCCTCCGGCTCGGGCGAGACCGACCTGGACGTCGAGCAGTCCGGAGGCGTCGCACCTGGCGCGAACGTGATCGTCTACCAGGCGCCCAACACCGACTACGGGTTCGCCGACGCCTTCTTCACCGCGGCCAGCCAGAACATCGCCGCCAGCATCTCCACGAGCTGGGGCGAGTCGGAGACCTACCTGCTCGCGTCGATCCTGGCAGGCCAGGAGGCCGCGACGTACGTGGCCGCGTTCGACGAGGCCTTCCTGGAGATGGCCGTGCAGGGGCAGTCCGGTTTCGACGCCGCCGGTGACAACGGGGCTTACGACGCCACCGGGGACATCGGCACCACCAACCTGTCGGTCGACACGCCGGCGGACAGCCCCTACATCACCGCGGGCGGCGGGACCACGCTGCCGTGGTCCGGCCCGGTCACCGGCCCGGACGGCAGCGCGACCGTGACCGTGCCCGCGCAGCGCACCTGGGGCTGGGACTACCTGTGGCAGGCGATGGCGAAGGTCAACGGCGTATCGCTGGCCGATGCCGCGCAGACCGCGGTCATCGGCGGCGGCGGCGGGTTCGCGGCGCTCGAGCCGATCCCGTCCTACCAGCAGGGAGTGGCGGGTATCGACAGCTTCCACGCCGTGCAGTACCTGACGCCGACCGACTACCAGACGATCGTCGACGGGCTGGTCGAGCCCACCGCGTTCGCGTTCAACCCCACGCCAACCGTGACCACGGGCAGCGGCACCGGCCGCAACGTCCCCGACCTGTCCGTTGACGCGGACCCGTTCACCGGGTACCTGCTGTACGAGCCGTCGTTCGCGGCGATAGACGAGCCGGTGCTGCAGGGCGGCTGGGGCGGCACGAGCTTCGTGGCGCCGCAGCTGAATGGCTCCACCGCGGTCATCGACTCCTACCTCGGCCACCGGGTCGGGTTCTGGAACCCGTACATCTACGCCGCCGCGGTCAGCGGGGATTCCCCGTTCACCCCGCTGAGCTCGGCGAGCACCGGCAACGACAACCTCTACTACACCGGCAACCCCGGTGCGCCCTACAACCAGGGGGCCGGCCTCGGCTACCCGAACCTGACCAAGCTGGCGGCAGACTTCTAGCCTCGGCGGCCAGCCGGGCGGCTAGGTTCCCGTCGGGCCGAAGCGCTCGGTTTTGATCGTCGCGGGGTCGTGGCCCGCGGCCACGAGGAGATCGGCGGCGGTTTCGACGAAGCCCGTGGGGCCGCAGATGAAGATCGCGGGGCCGGCCTGCGGGGGCCAGGCCGCGTCCGCGACGACGGCGGCGCTGATGCGGCCAGTCGGCATGCCTGGCGGCCCGGTCCGCGTGTGGAGGTAGGTGATGGCTAGCTCAGTCGCCTGGGATCGTTCGGACAACTCGGGCGCGTAGATCGCGTCGGCGGGGGTGCGGACCGAGTAGATCAGCCGGAGCGGGACCTTGCTGTCGGCGGCGGCGTGCGCGCGGACCATCGCGATCAGCGGGACGATCCCGCTGCCGCCGGCCACGAGCAGCAGCGGGGCGGGGGCCGCGGCCGCGGGCGCCGGGGGGCGCCACACGAACCAGCCGCCGATCGGGCCGCGCAGCTCCAGCGGATCGCCTGGCTCCATGACCTCGGTCAGGTACGGGGAGACCTCGCCGTCGGCGATGCGCTGCACGGTCAGCTCGAGCCGGGCGCCGTCGGGGGCCGAGGCGATCGAGTACGAGCGCTGCGCGGAGTAGCCGTCCTCGGCGGTCAGCTTGACGTCCACGTGCTGGCCCGCGAGGTGGCCGGGCCAGCCGGGCACGTCGAGCACCAGCGTCCGCGCGGTAGCCGTCTCGTCCCTGGTCGCCGCGAGCGTGGCGACCAGCCAGTTCAGTCGCCCTGGTACCGCTGCTCGCGCCACGGGTCGCCGTAGTCGTGGTAGCCGAGTTCCTCCCAGAAGCCGTGCCGGTCGTGTGTCATCAGGTCCAGGCCGGTGACCCACTTCGCGGACTTCCAGAAGTACAGGTGCGGGACCAGGAGACGGGCGGGGCCGCCGTGTTCGGGGTGCAGCGGGGCGCCGTCGTAGGAGTAGGCGACCCATGCCTTGCCGCCGCGCAGGTCGGGCAGCGGCAGGTTCGTCGTGTACCCGCCGTAGCTGCGGGCCAGGACGTAGCCTGCGTTCGTCTCCACGTCCCGCAGCAGCGTGTCGAGGGAGACGCCGCGCCAGTGCGTGCCGAGCTTGGACCACTTGGTCACGCAGTGGATGTCGGTGGTGATCTGCTCGGCGGGCAGGCTCATGAACTGCTGCCAGTCCCAGCGGTGCCGTCGGCCTTGCTCTGTCGTGATCGTGAACTGCCAGGTCGCGGTCTTCACCGACGGCGTCGGGCCGGCCGACAGCACGGGGAAGCCGGTCTCCAGGTACTGGCCGGGCGGGAGCTTTTCGTCGCCTGGGCGTCTGCGGCCGGAGAAGCCACGCGAGACGATGCTCACGTGTGGAGCTTGCTCTGCCAGTCCCGCGGGACGCGCCCCGCGGGGCCGGGCACGCCCTGGTCGACGGGGTGGTGCGGCGGCGGGGCCAGCTCCGGGCCCTTTTCGTAGTAATCCTCTTCCGGGTAGGACCAGAACCAGCTCTCCCCCGGCTCGAAGCTGCGGATGATCGGGTGGCCGGTCTCCTTCGCGTGCCTGGTGGCGTGCTGCTCCGGCGAGTTGTCGCAGCAGCCGATGTGCCCGCACTGGGCGCAGCGGCGCAGATGCAGCCACCAGCCGTCCGTGGCCTCGCACTCGGCGCAGCCGGTGCCGCTGGGCGCGACCGTCGGGTCGATGCCTCTGAGCTCGGTCATGATCGCACCTCTTTGTCGGTGTTGGTAGTGCCCGCCTGGAGCGGGAGCCTGACCTGGAAGCGGGTGTCGCCAGGCACGGACTGCACCCCCAGGTCACCCTTGTGCTTGTTCACGACGATCCGCCGCGAGATGTCCAGCCCGAGGCCGGTCCCCTCGCCCGCTGGCTTGGTGGTGAAGAACGGCTCGAAGATGCGCTCCTGCAGCCCGGCGGGGATCCCCGGGCCGGTGTCGCCGAACTCGATCAGCGCGTAGCCGTCGTCGCGGGCCGTGCGGACGGTGAGCGTGCCCGTGCCGTTCATCGCCGCCACCGCGTTGTCGATCAGGTTCGTCCAGACCTGGTTGAGCTCGGCGGCGTAGGCCGGGATCTTCGGCAGGCTGCGATCGTAGTCCCTGACCACCGTCACGCCCGGGCCCATCTTGGCCGACAGCATCAGCAGCGTGCTGTCGAGCAGGTCGTGCACGTCGACGACCTGGAACGGGGCGCGGTCCAGCTGGGAGTACTGCTTCGCCGCGCCGAGCAGGGTGGACACGCGGGTGGTGGCGTCCTCGATCTCGCTCATCAGCAGCTCGGTCTCGACGGTGTAGTTCAGCCAGCGCAGGGCGGGCTCGAGCATGTCCTCGCCCACGGTGTCTTTCACCTGGTCGAGCCATTCGGTGTCCAGGCCGGCCTGGACGAACGTGGCGGCGAGCCGCCAGCCGTCGGGGATCCCCTGATCGTCCAGCCAGTCGCTGACCACGTCCTCGGCGTCGGACGCCGCCAGCGGGTCAAGCTTGGGCGCCTTGGCGACCTTTTCCACCGCGCGCGACTGCAGCTCGATCAGGGCCATCAGGGTGGCCTTGTCATACTTGCCTGCCGCGAGCAGGCGCAGCTTGTCGCGCATCCCGGCGACCCGCTCGCGCAGGCTCGCCGTGGCCCGCACCGCGGCGGCCGCGGGGTTGTTGAGCTCGTGGGTCAGCGCCGCCGTCAGCGAGCCGAGGGCCAGCAGGCGCTCCCGCTGGCCGACCGCCGCGCGGGTCGCCTGGCCGCCGAAGAACAGGCCTTCCAGCAGGTGCACCGCCATCGGGAACCACTCGTGCATGATCTGCGCGAAGCAGTCGGCGGTGAGCACGAAGAAGCGGGACTGGACGGTGGCCCTGAGTGAATTCTGGTAGACCTGCGGCAGCCGGTCGCCCAGGTAGGCCTGGTAAGCGCCGCCGTACACGCCGCGCTGGCTGGTCCTGCTGATCTCGACGTCGTCGTCGCCGACCTTGCGCAGCAGGGCCACGGTCCCCTCGATCAGCACGTACAGGCGGGTCGCCGGGTCGCCTTCCTGGTAGACCAGGCCCGGCCCGAGCGGCTCGACGCGGCCCTCCTGGCACAGCCGGGCCAGCTGCTCGTCGGACAGCTTCTCGAACAGGAACAGCGTGCGCAGCTCTTCGGGGTTACACGTGCAGGTCGCGCCGGGTTCGGCGGGGGTGGCCGCGGCGGGTTCGGCGTGGGTGGTCGCGCCGGGTTCGGCGGGGGTGGTCACGGCGGGGTTGGCGGGGGTGGTCACAGCAGCTCCAGATAGCGGTGTACGAGCATGACGGCCATGGCACCTTCCCCGACGGCGGAGGCGACCCGCTTGGCGGACTCGGCGCGCACGTCGCCGACGGCGAACACGCCGGGGACGCTGGTCTCCAGGTGGTAGGGCGGGCGGTCGAGCGGCCACTCGGCAAGGTCATCGAGCGACAGGTCAGGGCCGGCCAGCACGAACCCCCGCTTGTCGCGCACGAGCACGCCGTCCAGCCAGCCGGTCCGCGGCTCGGCGCCGATGAAGATGAACAACCTTTGCGTGTCGACGGTCTCGGTGCGGCCGGTGTTCAGGTCGCGCACGATCAGCTGCTCCAGGTGGCCGGTCCCCTGCGCCTGCGCCACCTCGGTGCAGGTGCGGACCGTTACCTGCTTGATGCCGGCGAGCTGCTGGATGAGGTAGTACGACATCGACTGCTCCAGCGACGGCGCGCGGACCAGCATCGTCACCGACCTGGCGTACCTGGCGAGGAAGACGGCGGCCTGGCCGGCCGAGTTGGCGCCGCCGACGATGTACACGTCCTGGTCCCGGCAGCCCTCGGCCTCGGCGAGCGCCGCGCCGTAGTAGACGCCGCAGCCGGTCAGCTCCACGCAGCCGGGCGAGGCCAGCTGCCGGTAGGCCACGCCGGTGGCGAGGATGACCGCCTTGGCGTCGATCGCGCTGCCGTCGGTGAGCCGCACGCTGCGCGCCGAGCCGTTCACCTCCAGGCCGTCCACCTCGCAGGTGGTCAGCACCTCGGCGCCGAACTTGGCGGCCTGGCGCCGCGCCCGGTCGGTGAGCTGTCCGCCGGAAACCCCGTCGGGGAAGCCGAGGTAGTTCTCGATCCGCGAGCTCGTGCCCGCCTGGCCCCCGGTCGCGAACTTCTCCACGAGCACGGTCCGCAGCCCCTCGGAGGCGCCGTAGACCGCCGCGCCGAGCCCGCCTGGTCCGCCGCCCACCACGATCAGGTCGTAGAAATGCCGTTCCGGCGCGGTGGCCAGGCCGACGCGGCTGGCGACCTCGCTGCGGGTCGGCGCGATCAGGGCCTCGCCGTCGACGGTGATCACCACCGGCAGCTCGTGGTCGTCGGCGCCCGCGGCGTCAAGGAGCCGCTGTCCTTCTGGTTCCTCGGTGGAGTACCAGCGGTAGGGGACCTGGTTGCGGGCAAGGAAGTCGCGCATCTGGGCCGACGGCGCCGACCAGCGGTGCCCGACCACCTTGATCTCCCGCTCCCTGTCCGGTTTCCTGACGTCCCTGCGCCACGCTTTCAGCAGGTCGTCGACGACCGGGTAGAGCTTCTCCTCGGGCGGATCCCACGGCTTGAGCAGGTAGTGGTCCAGGTCGACGACGTTGATCGCGTCGATGGCGGCGCTCGTGTCCGCGTACGCGGTCAGCAGCACCCGCTTCGCGTGCGGGAAGATGTCCATCGCCTGCTCGAGGAACTCGATGCCGTTCATGACCGGCATCCGGTAGTCCGCGAGCAGCAGCGCGACCTGCTCGCCGCGCAACTTCATCTGCCTGAGCGCGTCCAGGGCCTCCGCGCCGGACTCGGCGCGCACGATCCGGCTGTGCTCGCCGTACTTTCTGCGCAGGTCACGAGAGACGGCGCGAGAAACCGCGGGATCATCGTCCACGGTCAGGATGGCCGGCCGGACCTCGCTCGCGGTAGACGCCACGGTCTAACCCCGGCCCTTGTGCCCTGGAAGCTGCCCCATCTCCCCATCGTAAACCGCGCCCGATTTCAGTACCCCCGGGCACCGATCACGTTCTGCAGCGGTTCGCCGGCAGCGTACCTGGCGAGCTGCGCGCTGACGACCGCGTACGCGCGCTGGCGCGTCTGCCTGACCGCGCCGCCGACGTGCGGGGTGAGCAGCAGGCCGGGCGCCGTCCAGAGCGGGTGCCCGGGCGGCAGCGGCTCAGGTTCCGTGACGTCGAGCGCCGCCTTGATCCGGCCCGTGTTGAGCTCCTTGAGCAGGGCGTCGGTGTCGACGATGGCCCCGCGGGCGGCGTTCACGAGCAGCGCGCCGTCCTTCATGCCCGCGAGGAACTGCGCGTTCACCATGTGCCTGGTCTCGTCGGTGACCGGGACGAGGAGCACGACGACGTCCGCCCTGGGCAGGAGGGCATGCAGGTCCTCGATGCCCTGCACGCCCTGCGCCGGGCGGCTGGTGCGCGCGACGCGCTCGATCGTGACCTCCCAGCCCGCCAGGCGGCGCTCGACCGCCCCGCCGATCGACCCGTAGCCGACGATCAGCACGTGCTTGCCCGCCACGGATTCGCTGGGCGCGAAATCCCAGCGGCCCTCCTCCTGGGCCTTGCTGAAGCGGGGGAAGTTCCTCAGGTGGGCGACGATCACCCCGACCGTCCACTCGGCGGTCGCCGCGTCGTGGGCCCCGCGGGCGTTGCAGAGCGTGACGCTGGCGGGCATGTACGGGATGATCCGCTCCGCCCCCGCCGAGGTGAGCTGGACGACCTTGAGGTTCGGCAGGCGGGTGACCTTGCGCAGCGTCTCCGGCGTCACGCCGAACGGGATGACGACGAATTCGACCTCGTCCTTCGAAGCGGGCAGCGTCTCGCCCCCTGTCCATACGTCCGCGACCACGCCGTCGGGCAGGCCGCCCAGTGTCTCCGGTGGGTCGGGCAGCCACACCCGCGTCACGTTGCCTCCGCTCGGGGGGTCGGGGGGTAAGTATCCGGTTATCCGCTCCGGACGAATCGTACCGAGCCTGGTGTCAGAGGCCGAAATCTGTTCGGCGTTCGGCGGGCACCAGGTCCACGTAGCTGGGGTGCTTGGCGATCCAGGAGCGGATGTAGGGACAGGTCGGCAGCACGGCCAGGTGCCGCTCCCTGGCCGCGTCGAGGCTGGCCCGGGCCAGCACGGTCGCGTATCCGGCGCCCTGGAACCTGGGATCGACCTCGGTGTGAATGAGGTTGATCACCTGGCCGT
>JASHPP010000410.1 GCA_030038035.1 Trebonia sp. | reverse complement strand
GTGGGGGGTGCGGACCTGGCCGCTCGGCGGCGACAAGCCCGAGAACGTCGGCTCGCAGCGCCTGCTTGCGGCCGCGGCCAAGGGCGAGCTGCACGACCGGGCCCTGTGGACCGCGCCGGCCGCCGCGACCGGTGCGGGCGGCAACTCGACCGCCCTGGTCGGCACGCCCGAGACCGTCGCCCAGGCGCTGCTCGACTACGTCGACCTCGGCGTGACCACGCTGCTCATCCGCGGCTACGACCCCTACGACGACGCGATCGACTACGGCCGCCACCTGCTGCCGCTGGTCCGCGAAGAGGTCGCCAGGCGAGACGTGCGCAAGGCCGCGGCCGTCGCGAAGGCGGTGTCCGCATGAGTGATAACAGCAAGAGGCGGCAGCTTAAGCTCGGCGCGGTCACGATGGGCGCCGGCGGCCCCGGCCAGCACTACCTGTGGCTGGACCCGGAGATCCCCGCCGACGCCAGCGTGAACATCGACTGGTACATCGAGCAGGCCCAGCTCGCCGAGGAGGCGAAGTTCGACCTGATCTTCATCGTGGACAGCCAGTTCATCACGGCCGACTCCCCGCCGCACTACCTGAACCGGCTCGAGCCGATGACACTGCTGTCGGCGCTGGCGGTCAGCACACGGCACCTTGGCCTCGTCGCCACGATGACCACGTCCTACAACGACCCGTTCAACCTGGCCCGCCGCCTCGCGTCCCTGGAGCTCATCTCCGGGGGAAGGTCCGGCTGGAACGTCGTGACCAGCGGCGACGCGGGTGCGGCGGCGAACTTCAGCCGCGAGGAGCACTACGACTACGACACCCGCTACGGCCGGGGCCTCGAATTCGTCCGGGTGGCCCAGGGCCTGTGGGACTCCTACGAGGAGGACGCCTTCCCCCGCGACCGCGCCACGCGGACCTTCCTCGACCCGAGCAAGCAGCACCCGCTCAACCACAGGGGCGAGCACTTCCAGGTCGCGGGCCCGCTCAACATCTCCCGCTCCCCGCAGGGCCAGCCGGTGATCTTCCAGGCCGGCGACTCAGAACAGGGCCGGGACCTGGGCGCCACGATCGGCGAGGGCATCTTCACCCACGCACCGTCGCTCGAGCAGGGCCAGGCGTTCTACAACGACATCAAGGGCCGCGCCGCCGCCAAGGGCCGCGACCCCGACCACATCGTGGTCATGCCGGGCGCGGCGGTGTTCGTCGGCGACACCGATGACGAGGCCAGGGAGATCGAACTCGAGCTCCAGCGCGGGGACAAGGACTTCAGCCGCGCCCTGGCCGAACTCGGCCGCCCGTTCGCCTGGCACGACTTCCGCCAGTACGACCTGGACGCCCCCTTCCCGCAGGAGGCGCTTGTGTACGCCGAGCGCGGCTTCCGCACCGGCGCGGAGAAGATCGCCAAGCTGGCCAAGGACAACGACTGGACGCTCCGGCAGACCGTGGAGTTCATCTCCAGCCCCAGGCCGACGCCGTTCGCGGGCTCCCCGGAGACGGTGGCGACCGAGATCCAGAAATGGTTCGACGCCCGCGCCCTCGACGGCCTCAACGTCCACATCGGCCACCCCAGCCAGTGGCGTCGCTTCCTGGCCGGGGTCGTCCCGATCCTGCAGGACCGCGGCGTGGTCCGCACGGAGTACGAGTCGGCCACCCTGCGCGGCAACCTCGGCATCCCGATCCCGGAAAACCGCTACACCAAGGCCCGCAACGAGGCTCAGCTCATAAAAATCTAAAAATCACTCATCCCGAACGAAGGGGGCCGTCTCACCACGGTCCCCTTCCTCGTCCAGGGCGGGATCGCCAAGGCCGTGGGTGACCGCCTCATACCGCATCCCCCGCCGCTCGTACTCGCGCCGCAGCGCGCCAAGCTTCTCCCGGTACGTGGCCTCGTAAAGCCCGGGATCCCGCGCGGCCATCTCCCGGTAGACGCCAACCGCCTCGATCCGCGCGTCCAGCGCCTCCGAACGACAGCCGCCGCGGATCACCCTCGGTCCCGAGGACGGCGAGCAGGGCCCGCGCCTGGATCATCACGAACGGCTGCGTCGATTCGGCATGACCCTGCTGAAACAACGCGGGCAGCACTGGCGCCGGCTTGCCGAGCGCCATCGCGAACGCGCGCACGGCCTCACCGAACCAGCGCGCCCTATCGTCCGGACCGCCCTCCGGCTCCAGTTCTAGCGCGAGGGCGGAGGCAGCCTAGGCGTGCCGTTCCTCGATCCGCGCCACGAGCGACGCCCGCGACCCGCCCGCCCGACAGGTGGTCGAGGGCAGCGCGGATGGCCTGCTTCTCATTACGTTCGGCGAGCGAGTCCAGCAATGGAACCAGGTCGGCCCGTCCGTCGGCGTCGTCCACCAGGATCACCGCAGGCTCCCCGCATGCCGTCTCACCGCATCGACCACGATGCTGCCCGTTCCCGGACGCAGCCATCCGGCCGCCCAGCCCTCGGGCGCTCGCGAGGCGAACTGCAGCGCAAGCCGCGACCTGCCAACCCCCCCGGGCCCGCTCAGCAGGCAGACCGGACTCGCCGTCGTGTCGTCATCCCGCCACTCGGCGAGCCGGCGCAGTTCTGCTCCCCGTCCCCGGAAGGGCATCGGCGACCGGTCCGCCCGCAGCAGCGCGAGCGGGTCGGCCCGGTTCGCGGCGACTGCTTTCTCCCGATCATCAGGAACGAGGGCGATCAGGTCATCGAGCACCCGCCCCCGGGCTTGCAGCGCGGCGCGGCGGGAGTCGCGCGCATTGAAGACATGACCGACGATCACGGCGGCGACCAGCGCGGTAATCGCCCCGGCCGCCCCGGCCAGCCAGACGGGTGCCCCGAGTCCCGCCGCGGCGCCGCCCACGGCGGCCAGCACCACGGCCGCGACTAGCAGCGCCTGCCCGATGCGCGAGTGCCCGCCCCTGTCCACCCCGACTCCGCCCGTCACTGGCTGGAATTGTCGGAAACTGCCGCATATCAGCCCTTCGCTTCCCCGGGTGGGCGCGAGCAGGACCGCGCGCGCAACATAGGACCCGAGCCGCAGGGACAAAACGCCATAATCCGGACAAAAAATCTGCCGCCCGGGTCCTAAGTCGCCGACTCCGTCTCACTATCTGAGATCGCTGGCGCGGCGCGCAGGCGGCGGCATGACACGGGGCGGGCGCGGGCGCGGGAGGCGCCGCTAGTCGGCGGCGGGCCTGGCGGTCGCGGTCTCGGCGATCCAGGCGAGGACGAGGGCCTCTTCGCGCCAGGCGTCGTAGCGGCCGCTGCGACCCCCGTGGCCTGCCTCCATCTCGGTCTTGAGCAGGAACGGGCCGCCGCGGGCGGCGGCGCGCAGCCGGGCGGTCCACTTGGCGGGCTCGTGGTAGCTGACCCGCGTGTCGTGCAGGCTGGTGATCGCGAAGATGGCCGGGTAGGAATCGGCGGTCACGTTCTCGTAGGGGGCGTACGACTTCATGTACGCGTACACCGCCGGGTCGTGCAGCGGGTCGCCCCACTCCTCCCACTCGGTCACGGTCATCGGCAGCGACGGGTCGAGGATCGTGTTCAGGGTGTCCACGAACGGGACCTCGGCCACGATCCCGGCGAACGCCGACGGGGCGAGGTTCGCCACCGCGCCCATCAGCAGCCCGCCGGCCGAGCCGCCGCGGGCGACCAGCCGGTCCGCCGACGTCCAGCCGGCCGACACCATGTGCCGCGCGCACGCCACGAAGTCGGTGAACGTGTTCTTCTTCGCAAGCAGCTTGCCGTGCGTGTACCAGGACCTGCCCAGCTCGCCGCCGCCGCGGACGTGGGCGATCGCGTAGACGAACCCGCGGTCGAGCAGGGAGAGCTGGCTGATCGAGAACCTCGGGTCGATCGAGTGCTCGTAGCTGCCGTAGCCGTACAGCAGGCACGGCGCGGATCCGTCGCGGGGGGTGCCCGTGCGACAGACAAGAGATATCGGGACCCGGCTGCCGTCCGGGGCGACGGCCCACTCCCGGTGCTGCTCGTAGTCGGCGCTCGCGAACGGTCCGCCGTCCGGGGCGGGCAGCACCGGCTGCTGCTTGAGCATGGTCAGCGAGCCGGTCGCCAGGTCGCAGTCGTACACGGTGCCCGGGGTCACCATCGAGTTGTAGCCGAGCCGGAACGTGGCCTGGGCGAACTCGGGGTTCGCGCCGGGCGAGACGGTGTAGATCGGCTCGGGGAAGGCGATGTCGTACCCCGCGCCGCCGGCGGGCAGGACGCGCAGCCCGGTCAGCCCGTCGCGGCGGAAGTAGACGACCGTGTAGTCCGCGAACGCGTCCACCCCGAGCAGCCGGGTGTCGGCCCGGTGCGGGATCAGCGGCGTCCAGGGCGCCGGGATCCCCGCACCCGGGGCGTCCGGCAGCGGGGCGGTGGCGAGCTCGAAGTTCTCCGCGCCGCCGTCGTTGTGCAGGATCAGCAGCCGGTCACCGGCCTGCTCGACGTCGTATTCCACGCCCTGGCGGCGCGGCGCCACCACGGCGAAGTCGCCGGTCGGCGTGGCGGCGTCGAGCAGCCACCACTCGCTGGTCAGCACGCTCGCCGTGCGGATATAGAGGTACCGCTCGCTGCGGGACAGCCCTACTCCCACCCAGAACCGCTCGTCGGCCTCCTCGAACACCAGCACGTCAGCGGACGCCGGGGTGCCGACCAGGTGCCGCCACACCCGGTAGGGCCGCCAGGCCTCGTCGACCGTGACGTAGAACAAGGCGGTACCGTCCAGCGACCAGGCGCAGCCGTAGAAGGTGTCCGGGATCTCGTCGGGCAGCGTCCGGCCCGAGGCCAGGTCCTTGACCCGCAGCGTGAACCGCTCGTCGCCGGAGAAGTCGGTGGAGTAGGCGAGCAGGGCCTGGTCAGGGCTGACCGAGAGCACCCCGAGCGAGAAGAACCCGGCGCCTGCCGCCAGCTCGTTGCCGTCGAGCAGGACCTCCTCGCCGTCCAGCGGCTTGCCGTCCTCGGGCAGCGGGGGAGCGGTCTCGCCGTCAAGGACCCGGCGGCGGCAGTGGATCGCGTACTGCTGGCCCTCGACGGTGCGCGCGTACCGCCACCAGACCCCCTTGCGGACCGGCACCGACAGGTCGGTCTCCTGGGTGCGGGCCTTGATCTCGCCGAAGATCGCCGTCCGCAGATCCTCAAGGCCCGCGGTCATCGCCGACGTGTAGGCGTTCTCTGCCTCGAGGTAGCCGATCGTCTCCGGGTCCTTGGGGTCGGCGAGCCACGCGTAGTTGTCGATGACCGTGTCGCCGTGGTGGACGCGCTCGAACGGGACCTGCTTCGCGACCGGAGGCGTGCTCATAGCCGCCCAGTCTAGACGGCCGGCGCCGGCGGAGAATCGTGCCGCCGGCCGTCCCTTGTTAACGACCGCGATCGTGCTCTGCCCGCTAGGGTGATGTCAGGCAGGAAGGCCGGCACTGAGGGATAGCCAGCATGGCGGACGGGCGGTTGGCAGCGGGCGGGACCATCCGCTGGGATCGGTGGGGTCTCATCGCGGGAACGCTGGCCCTGGCGGTCCCCGTGGTCGTTCTCACGGTCGTGTACCTGAGCCAGGCAGGCCACTGGGAAATGATAGACCTGCAGGTGTACCGCTGGGGCGGACTGCTCGCGCGGCGTTCGGGCCCGCTGTATACCGCGCAGTACCGCGGCATGCTCTCGTTCAGTTACCCTCCCCTGGCCGCGGCGATCTTCGAGCCCCTGTCGGCACTGCCGTTGCTGGCCGTCAAGCGGATCGTGATCACGGGCTCGGTGCTGGCGCTGCTGGCTTCGGCGTGGCTCGCCTGGGGCGGCGTCGGCGTCCGCGGCACCTGGTCGCGCGCGGCGCTCGCGCTCGCCGTGACCGACATCGCGCTGTGCATCGACCCGGTTCAGCAGACGATCGACCTGGGCCAGATCAACCTCGTTCTCATGGCCGTCGTACTCGCCGACCTGCTGGCGCCCGGCGACCGGCGGTGGCAGGGCGCCGGAGTCGGACTGGCGACCGGGCTCAAGCTCACCCCCGGGATCTTCATCGCGTACCTGCTGCTCACGCGCCGGTTCCGCGCGGCGGGTGTCGCGACGGCGGCGTTCGCGCTGACCGTCGCCGCGGGGTTCGCGGTGCTGCCAGGCCTGTCACGCCAGTACTGGCTGGGCGGGCTGTTCCTTGACCCCAGCCGGCCCGGGCCGGTGATCTACGCGTCCAATCAGTCCTTGTTCGGGATGATCGCGCGGCTCGCCGGGGGTGGCGGGCCGGCGCTGCCGTACTGGCTGGCCGTCGCGCCGATTGTGGCGGCCTGCGGGCTGCTGGCCGCCGCGCTGGTGCACCGCCGCGGCCGCGAGCTGGCGGCGGTCAGCGTCTGCGCGGTCACGGGCCTGCTCGTGTCGCCGGTGTCCTGGGACCACCATTGGGTCTGGATCGTCCCGGTG
>JASHPP010000409.1 GCA_030038035.1 Trebonia sp. | reverse complement strand
CGCCCGAGCACTTCGCCGTCGTGCGCTGCAAGGACGCCGCCAAGTACAAGCAGTTCCGCCGCGGCATCGACCAGCTGGACACCGAGGGCGTCGTCCAGGTGCTGTCGTCTGACCTGCGCGGCGACCAGGCGCCCGTGCTCGCGGCCGTCGGGCCGCTGCAGTTCGACGTGGTGCTGCACCGGCTTGAGCACGAGTTCAGCGCCCGCTCGGAGCTCGATCATCTCGACTACTCACTGGCGCGGCTGACCGATGCGGCCGGCGCCTCCGCGCTGGCCGGCGCGCGCGGCGCCGAGGTGCTGACCCGCCGGCTCGACGGGGCGCTGCTGGCGCTGTTCGCCGACAAGTGGCGGCTGAACGCGATCGCGCGCGACAACCCGGCGGTCCGGCTCGACCCCCTGCTCGCTGGCGCCGAATAGCGGGCCGCCGGACACCCGGGGGAGGCCGCTCCGGCGGCCCGGGGCTATCTCATCCGGGCGACGAGGGACGGCGATGGTTGAGGTGGTTGAGGTGCGAGTGCCGCAGACCGTCGGTTACAGCTGCTCGCCGGGAATCTCCAGCTGGCTGATTGCCTGCCCGTAGGCCACCGCGGCGAGCTTCGCGATGTTGCTGTGCGCGCCGAGCGGCGCCGCGCACTCCCCGCCGATCGCCAGCGCGTCCAGGTCGCTCTTGCTGGCCTCGGGGCCGATGATGCACGGGGCGATCGCAGGCCGGTTGACCCCCATCTCCCTCAGCCGCATCATGCCTTCCTGCAGGGTCGGCGCGCTGTCCAGCGACGCCGGGATGACCGGCAGCGCCAGCCGCGCCGCGAGCAGCACCGACGTTACGTTGGCCGCAGCCGCGCCGTCCGGGCCGCCGATGGTCGCGATGAGGATGCCGTCGGCGGCGGTGACGATGCTGAAAAGCCGGACCCGGTCCGCGCGCGCCAGCCCGGCCTCGGCCAGCCGGATGTGCAGCACCTCGGCGATCAGCGCGTTGGAGTTGATGAAGCCGCTGACGACCGCCTTCGCCCCGCTGACGGCGATCGCCTCGCGCAGCCGGCGGGTAACGGGCGGGTTGGGCGTGGCGATGAGCGGGATGACCACGGCGCATGCCGCGCCGTCCGGCCGCCGCGAGGCGGCGTCGGCCAGGACGGCCTGAATGTCAGACGGGTCGCCGGGGCCGCCGCCGTCGACGCGCGCCGCGCGCACGTCCACCGCGGGGTTATCGACGCGGAGCACGGCGGCGAGCTCGCCCACTGCGCCGGCCGTGAGGTCTGTGTCGGTTCCCGGAACCGCGAGCACAAGGGCGGGGGCGCTCTGCGGCAGGCTGACGGGAACGGGCCTGCGGTGCCGGCCGGCCGGTCGCGGCGGACGGGCTGCTGTCTGGCGGCTCGGCATGGCCAGGCCGCCGCCGCTGCCGCCCTGCAGGTCGCTGGCCGGCTGCTCCCCGACCGGATACCTGCCGGGCAGGTCCCCGGCGAACTGTCGTGCCGGCAGCGTCCCGCCCGGCTGCCGGGATGGCGTGCCGTCGTTAGGCCGCCGCGTCGGCGGGCCCGCCGAGGGGTCGCGAACATCCGTCACGAGTCGGAAGCCTAGTCCCAAGGTGCCCTTGATGCCTCAAAAGCGCCGAAACAGGCAGTCGGGGAATGGGGCATGTTGTCGTGTTCCGGCCGGTCTGTCACCAGCGGTTTGCGATGCCGTGAAAGACGCGTGGGTGCAGGGATGACTGATTTGCTACTAGCGAGTAACATAGGCTAGGTACCCAAGCTGCGGAGCGTTATATGAGCCACTACAAGAGCAATCTCCGGGACATCGAGTTCAACCTGTTCGAGGTGCTCGGCCGTCAGGCACTCCTGGGGACTGGTCCCTACGCCGACGTGGACGCCGAGACCGCGCGCGACATGCTGGCCGAAGTCAACAGGCTCGCCGTCGGGCCCGTGGCCGAGTCGTTCGCCGACGCCGACCGCAACCCGCCGGTTTTTGACCCGGCCACGGGGACCGTGACAGTCCCTGAGTCGTTCCGCAAGTCGTTCCGCGCGCTGATGGACGCGCAGTGGTGGCGGCTGGCCATTCCGCCAGAGCTCGGCGGCACCGTGGTGCCTAAGTCGCTGGGCTGGTCGGTTGCGGAATTCATCCTCGGCGCGAACCCGGCCGCCTGGATGTACAGCAACGGCCCGACCTTCGCTCACGTGCTGTGGAAGATCGGCACACCCGAGCAGAAGCAGTTCGCGCAGCTGGCCGTGGACAGGGAATGGGGCGCGACGATGGTGCTGACCGAGCCGGACGCCGGCTCCGACGTCGGCGCCGGACGTGCCAAGGCAATCGAGCAGCCGGACGGGACCTGGCACATCGAGGGCGTCAAGCGGTTCATCACCGTGGGCGAGCACGACATCGCGGAGAACATCTTCCACCTGGTGCTCGCCCGGCCGGAAGGCGCGGGCCCGGGCACCAAGGGCCTGTCGATGTTCCTGGTGCCGAAGTACCTGGTGAACGAGGACGGCACGCTTGGCGAGCGGAACGGCGTCGTGGCCACCAACCTGGAGCACAAGATGGGCCTGAAGGTCTCGGCGACCTGCGAGCTGACGTTCGGCGCCGACAGGCCGGCGGTCGGCACGCTCGTCGGGGGGGTGCACGACGGCATCAGGCAGATGTTCCTGGTCATCGAGCACGCGCGGATGATGGTCGGCAGCAAGGCGATCGCGACTCTTTCCACGGGGTACCTCAACGCGCTCGAGTTCGCGAAGAGCCGCGTGCAGGGCCCTGACCTCACCCAGCAGTCCGACAAGACCGCGCCGCGGGTGACGATCATCCACCACCCGGACGTGCGCCGGATGCTGATGCTGCAGAAGGCCTACGCGGAGGGCATGCGGGCGCTTGTGCTGTACACGGCGACGCAGCAGGACGCCGTGCAGCTCGCCGAGGCGGCGGGTACGGTCGACGAGGCCGCCGTCGCGCGCAACGACCTGCTGCTGCCGGTGGTGAAGGGCGTCGGGTCCGAGCGGTCGTACGAGATGCTGACGCTGGCCCTGCAGACGCTCGGCGGATC
>JASHPP010000408.1 GCA_030038035.1 Trebonia sp. | reverse complement strand
CGCCGAACTTCGGCGCCGCGCAGCCCGGTTCCTTGAACCGCGATTCGCGATTTAGATACGCTCGTGCGTCGTGAGTTCTGCCGTGAGCACTCGCGCCCCCGTGCGCGCGAAATTCCGGCGAAACCCCGAAATCAGGCATTTTCGAGGGAGGGCGGAGTTGGGCGATTACGCCTATGGCGCGACCGTCGCGAAACGCCGCTTGTCCCGTAGGCTGGCCGAATTCCGGATAAACGCTGGCTATACCGCCAGTCATGTCTGCGATGCGCTGGACTGGGGACGCGGCAAAGTGGGCCGCTTCGAAGCCAACCAGTGGAAGCGGCCGGAGATGAGCGACATCCGCGACCTCATCCGGATCTACGCGATCGAGGCTGGCGAGCGGCAAGAGGTCGAGGAGCTGGCGGTCCGGTGCCGGGTCCGGCCGTGGTGGCGGGATTACGGCGAGATCTTCGACAGCGAGTTCCCCGGCTACGAGAACGACGCGAGCAGCATCCGCGTCTACATGCCGCTGGCGATTCCCGCCCTGCTGCAGACGCCCGCCTACATGCAGGCCCAGCTCAGGACCACCCCGCACGCTCCCGCTTTTCGGCGTAAGGCGGCCGAGGCCAGGCTGCGCAGGCAGCGGATCCTGGACCGGACCGACGGGACCGCGCCGTACCTGAGAGCCGTGATCACCGAGGCGTCGCTGCTGTACCAGTGGGGCGAGCGCGACGACCGCAGGAAGCAGCTGGAGCATCTGGTGCGGCTGAGCCGGCGGTGCAACGTCGAGCTGAGGATCCAGCGGTTCGACGACGGCCCGCCCGCCGGCATCTACTCGATGGTGCACATCCTCGGCTTCAGCGAACACGACGAGCCGCCGCTCGTGTTCGTGGCGACCGACTACTCCATCGACGAGGTGCGCGACCCCGAAGCCGCGGGCGGTTATATCCAGTCGTTCGGCCGGGCGTATGACGCGGCGCTCGCACCAGCCGATTCCACGGCCTACCTCGAAAAGCTGGCTCAGCAAATGGAGTGACCCGGTGACGCGGGCCGGCGGATGGCGGCCAGCCGCCATCCGCCGGCCCGCTAGGAGAACATCCCGGGAACATCACGGAAACGGCTCGAAGCAATCGGCAACAGGCGGAATCATTTGAAACAGCCAGTGACAGCAGCATCATTGGCAACAGGCGGCAGCAACACGGTCAAAATGCCGTCATCAAGCTTAAATTCCCCCTGAGATGAGGCCGCAAAGTCACCTTAGGTGTGCATTAGCGGCAATGGGCATTTATGCCGGTTCCGGCTGGCGGATATACGGTGATGCGACGATGCGCACACATTTGCGGCGACCGCGGCACACCGGCCGATAGGGGTTTTGCTTCCTTGTCAAAGTGGCAAAGTGTACTGTGAAGTGACGCAGATGACTCAGAACCTGTGCTTCGCGGATTGGCGCACAGGGCCCGGGCAGCGGACTCCGGCGGCGCGAGCGGCCGGTTACCCTGGAGGCGGACGGGCTGGGGCCGGAGGCAGCGAGTGGATGACGGGTTGCGGATGGTTGAGGTCGGCACGTGCAGCGCCTGGCCTCTTCCGGGTGACCCGACGTGCGCGGGCGTCGCCAGGCGAATGTTCCGCCGCGCCGCGGCCGGGCTCGCGGTCGAGCCCGCGGCGGTAGACGACGGCGTGACGATGGTCAGCGAGCTGGTCGCCAACACCCTGCATGTCCAGCTCGAGCAGCGGCCACAGCAGCGCCAGCTGCCGCGGGGCACCCCCGAACTGTGGCTCTACCTGCGGGGCAGCGGCCCGCGCCGCGAGCTCGTGTGCAAGGTCTTCGACTCCTTCCCCGGCTGGCTGCGCGGGAACGTCCCCGGCCGCGGCGTCCCCCGTCCGCCGGCCGACGCGCTGAGCGGCCGCGGCCTCGAGATCGTGCACGAGCTGTCCCGGGGCCGCTGGGGTCACCACCTCACCAGGTCCCGGCTGTCCGGCTGGGAGGTGCGCGGCAAGGCCGTGTGGTTCGCGGTGCCGGCCGGCGCGCCCCGCGCCGGGGTCACCGGGCCGTGGGCGCGCGAGCCGGACCGGTACGCGCGGATGGCCGCCGGCCAGGCCATGACGGAGCTGGGGACCGGGCTCGCCGCCAGGGGGTTCAGCGGCAGGATGGTCCGCGCCGACGACCCCGCCGCCGACATGGCGGTGCTCTCGGTGTGCACCGGCCTGACGGTCTGGTGCCGGGCAGGCGTGGCATGGCTGCGCGCGCCCGGGCTCAGCGGTCACCAGTGGAGCTTCTCAGACCTGGTCGAGGTCGCCGAACAGACCGTCCAGGCCTACGAGACGCTGGCCGCAAGGGACGAGCCGCCGCGATTCGCCGACGCGGCCCGGACCTGGGCATTAGTCCCCGTCTAGCTCGCACCGCCCGCCCCCACCTGACCCCGCCGCCAAGCCGTTCGCGCGAGCCGAGAGCCGAAGCTAATCCATGTCCGCGGCGAGCGCGCCGTAGGTTCGCAGCACCACCTCCCAGAAGCGATCGGGGTCGATTTCAGTCGCCACCGCCGCGTTCGGGATGACTGACGGGGAGAAGTCGGTCACGGTCATCCCCGACGTCAGCCGTCCCGTGGTTTCCACCTGCACCAAGGCCGGCGTGTACGTGAAGACCGCGGGCGTGGCCACCGACACCACGGCGCACACGTCGTGCACGGGTGGTTCCCCCGCCACGTTGTGCGCGTCCGCGTACTGCGCGAGCGCGGGCAGCAGCAACTCCGCGCCCAAAGCCCCGAACTCCCGCATCTGCTCCTGCACCGCGGCCGTTGCCCGTGCCCGCAGCGTGACGTCCAGCCCGATCATCCGGACCGTCCAGCCCGCGCCGAACACCACCGAGGCCGCCTCGGGGTCGGCCCACATATTGAACTCGGCGGCATGGTTGACGTTGCCGCGCCCGGCGGATCCGCCCATGATCACGAAATCGCGCACCCACCGTACGAGCCGCGGCTCGCGGCGCAGCGCCAGCGCGATGTTGGTCAGCGGCCCGGTCGCGACCAGCGTGATCTCGCCGGGCGCGGCGGCGAGCGTGTCGACGATGAAGTCGATCGCGTGCCCGTCCGCGGCCTCCCGCGCCGGCTTCGGCAGGACCGCGCCGCCTAGGCCCGACTCGCCGTGCACGCGGCCCGCGTCACGCGCCGGCCGCAGCAGCGGCGCGGCGCAGCCGGCCGTCACCGGCACGGCGCCGGCGCCGACAAACGACGCGACGGCCAGCGCGTTCGCCGTGGTCTTGTCCAGTCCGACGTTGCCCGCCACGGTGGTGATCCCGGCGAGCTCGATCTCGGGATGCCCGGCCGCGAACGCGATCGCCAGCGCGTCGTCTATCCCCGGGTCGCAGTCGAGAATGATCGTAGCCACGCGCTCCATTGTCCCCGGGGGACGACCTGGCCCCCGCGGGGGTAACCTCATCACCTGAGGAGGTCGCTCCCATGCACCAGCCGCCCATTTCGCAGATCGACTCCACCGACCCGGAGATCGCGCAGTTGATCCACGACGAGGCACGCCGCCAGGCCGAGAAGATGCGGCTGATCCCGTCGGAGAACTACGTGTCGCTGGCGGTGCTCGAGGCGTGCGGCACCGTCTTGACCAACAAGTACTCCGAGGGGTACCCGGGCAAGCGGTACTACGAGGGCCAGCAGGTCATCGACCAGATCGAGTCGCTCGCGATCGAGCGGGCGAGGGCGCTGTTCGGCGTGGACCACGCGAACGTGCAGCCGTACTCGGGGTCGCCCGCGAACCTGGCGGTCTACCTGGCGTTCGCCCAGCCGGGCGACACGGTCATGGGGATGGCGCTGCCGATGGGCGGCCACCTCACGCACGGGGCCGGCGTGGCTGTCGGCGGCAGGTGGTTCCACGCCGTGCAGTACGGGGTGCGACGCGACACCGGCCGGGTCGACCTGGATGAGGTGCGTGACCTCGCGCTGAAGGAACGCCCCAAGATCATTTTCGCGGGCGGCACCGCGATCCCGCGCACCATCGACTTCCCCGCCTTCGCGGCGATCGCCGCGGAGGCAGGCGCGGTGCTCATCGCCGATATCGCGCACATCGCCGGCCTGATCGCCGGCGGCGCGCACCCGTCGCCGGTGGGCTACGCGCCCGTGATCACCACCACGACGCACAAGACGTTGCGCGGGCCGCGGGGCGCGATGATCATGACAGACGCCGCGCACGCGTCGGCGATCGACAGGGCCGTGTTCCCCGGCCTGCAGGGCGGGCCGCACAACCATACGACCGCCGCAATCGCGGTGGCGCTGAAGGAGGCCGCGCAGCCGTCGTTCCGCGCCTACGCCGCGCAGGTCGTCGCCAACGCCGCCGCCCTCGCGTCCGCGCTGCTCGCCCGGGGATACGACCTGATCTCCGGCGGGACCGACAACCACCTGCTGCTCGTGGACCTGACATCGAAGGGGATCGGCGGCAAGCCTGCCGCCAAGGCGCTTGACCGGGCCGGCATCGAGCTGAACTTCAACACGGTCCCGTTCGACCAGCGCCGCCCGTTCGACCCGTCCGGCATCCGCCTCGGCACGCCCGCGATCACCACGCGAGGGCTTACCGAGCAGCACATGCCACAGCTCGCGGCCTGGATGGACGACGCGATCACCGCCGCGACGAAGGACGACGAGGCCGCGCTCGACCATATCGCGGCGGAGATACGCGACCTGCTCGCCGCCTACCCCACCCCCGGCTGGTCCCCGAATCCGTAGGCCCCGCGCCGGCCCGTTACCTGCCCGGGCGTCGGCCCGTTACCTGCCCGGGCGTCGGCCCGTTACCTGCCCGGGCGCCGGCCCGTTACCTGCCCGGGCGCCTGCCCAGGCCGGAACCGGCCGTGACAGCGTCTGGCCGCGGCCCGCGGTCCCGGCTCCAGACCGTGATCTCAGATACTGAGACACCTCGGCCAACATAGGACCCGAGACGCAGCTCTTGTGCCCGATTTTGTCCCGTTTTGTCCATGCCGCTTGGGTCCTATGTCGCCCTGGACGGCGGGCAGCGCCCGGTATGCGCGGTCCGGGCGGGCGGCTCGCGACGCCACCCCGCGGGCAGGCGACCCCGAAGGCTGTAACGACGTAGTAGCAGTGTTATCAGAGTTAAATTTGACTACGTATGAGTGTGAACTTATATTCGATCGATAGGTTCAAATGCGCTGGACCGTTGGAACAAGTAGTACGCCAGCCTTCTCCCAGGCGTGTCAAGCATTGCCGGGTCACGGCGCGCCGCCCCAGCGAGCGACGTTCCCCGGTTGGTGTGCGGGGGGTGCGAGACGACACATGAACAGGGTGTATGGCGACCCGGTCGAGGTCCAGGCGAGGGAGGACGGCCGCCCGGCCAGGTTCGTGTGGCGGGGGAGGCGCTACGCGGTGGGCTCGGTAGTCGACTACTGGGTGGTCAACCGGGAGTGGTGGCAGGAGCCCGATCCGGTCCCGGCGCAGCCGGAGCTGGAGTTCTGGCGGGTCGAGGCATCGGCAGGCCAGGGACTGCCGCCGGGCACCTACGAGCTGCGCCGGGACGTGGCGGCCGGAACCTGGACGCTGCGCCGGGTGACGGACTGACGGACTGACGGACTGACGGACTGACGGCCATCTGCCCAAAGGGGGTGCGCGGGTGACTGACCCGGCACAGTTCGCTCATCTGCACGTCGCGTCGTCGTTCTCGCTGCGTTACGGCACGGCGACCCCGGGCGCGCTGGTCGCGCGGGCGGCGGAGCTCGGCATGCCCGCGCTGGCGCTGACCGACCGGGACGGGCTGTACGGCGCGTTCAAGCACACCCAGGCGTGCGTCAACGCCGGGGTCAAGCCGGTGCTCGGCGCCGACCTGGCGGTCCCCGGCGCCGGGCCAGGAACAGGCCGGGTGACGCTGCTCGCGACCGGCCGCCAGGGCTGGGCGTCGCTGTGCCGCCTGGTCTCCGCGGCGCACGCCACCGTCCGCCGCGAAAGCCGCCGGGAAGGCCCGGAAGGCCCGGAAGGCCGGAAAAGCCACCAGGAAAGCCGGGAAAGCCGCGAAAGCAGCCGCGAAATAGGCCCGGAAGGCCCGGAAGATCCGGAAGACAGCCAGCAAATCCGCCCGGAAGGCCCGGAAGGCCCGGAAAACAGCCGGCAAAACAGCCGGGAAACCAGGGGAGGCACGCAAGACACCCCCGCCGTGACTCCCCAGCTGATCGCCGAACACGCCGACGGCCTCGTCATCCTCCTCGGCCCGGCCAGCGACGTGGGCCAGGCGATCGCCGCCCGCCGTCCCGACCAGGCCAGGAAGGCCCTGGACCGCTGGCGCCACCTCAGCGACACCGTCGTCGAGGTCGTCGACCACCTGGAGCACAAGAGCACGGTCCGCGCCGCCCGGATGGCCGAGCTGGCACAGAACGCGAAAGTCCCCGCCGTGCTGACCAACGCCGTCAGGTACCTGGACCCGGCCGACAGCCGGGCGGCGCAGGTGCTTGACGCGGCGCGGCACCTGGTCCCGCTCGGCTCACCCGCCCTGGTCCCGCACAACGGCCGCGCGTACCTGGCGAGCCAGGAAGACATGGCCGCCGCCGCCGAACGCGTCGCCGCCGCCATGGGCGCCCGGCGCAAGAGGACAACCGCGAGGGGTCTGCTCCAGGCGACCGCCGAGCTCGCCGACAAGTGCGCGCTTGACCCGGCCCGCGACCTGGGCATCGGCACCCACCACCTGCCAGAGACAAAAATCCGCCCGGGCGCGGAGCAGCGGGAGCTCACGGAACGTTGCGAGCACGCGCTCGCGCACGGCCGCTACCGCACCGCGCACCCGGCGAACCGCCCGCAGGGAACCAGCCAGCGCAGCGCCGCCAGAAACGCCCGTGACCGCCTCGAACACGAGCTGAACATCATCGCCCATACCGGCATGGCCTCCTACTTCCTCACCGTGGCCGACGTCGCGGACCGGATAAGAAACAACGGCATCCGCTGCGCCATCCGCGGCTCGGGCGCGGGCAGCTTCGTCAACCACCTGCTCGGCATCAGCGCGATCGACCCGCTCGAGCACGACCTGCTCATGGAGCGGTTCCTGTCGCCAGTCAGGACCACGCTGCCCGACATCGACCTCGACGTGGAGTCAGCGCGCCGCCTTGAGGCGTATCAAACGATCTTCGACGCCTACGGCAACGAGCGCACCGCCTGCGTCTGCATGATGGAGACGTACCGGGCCAGAAGCGCGATCAGGGACGTCGCCGCCGCGATGTCGCTGCCCCCAGACGAGATCAACACGATCGCCAAGGCCTTCCCGCACATCCGCGCCAGGCATATCAGCACCGCGCTCACCGAACTGCCCGAGCTAAGGAACTCCAGGCTGGACGCCCCGCAGCTCGCGACCGTCTTCCAGATCGCGCAGCAGCTCGACGGCCTGCCCAGGCACGTCGCCATGCACCCGTGCGGCGTGCTGCTGTCCAACGACACGCTCCTGGACCGGACCGCGACCCAGCAGAGCACGGAAGGGTTCCCGCTGAGCCAGCTGGACAAGGACGACGCGGAGATCGCCGGGGTGATCAAGCTGGACGTGCTCGGCGTCCGCATGCAGTCCGCGATGGCCCACACCCTGGCCGAGATAAAGCGGACCGAGCACGAGGACATCGACCTGGACGCGATACCACGGGGCGACGAGAGCACCTACGCGATGATCGGTTCCTCGCGCACGATCGGCTGCTTCCAGATCGAGTCGCCCGGCCAGCGCGAGCTGGTGAAGAAGCTCGCCCCCCGCGACGTCCAGGACCTGATCGTGGACATCTCCCTGTTCCGCCCCGGCCCGGTCAACTCGGACATGATCTCGCCGTTCCTGCGTGTCAGGCACCACCTCGCCGAGCCGCGGTTCCCCCACGAAAGGCTCAGGGAAGCGCTCGAAGAGACCGGGGGAGTGGTGGTCTTCCACGAGCAGGTGCTGCGCGTCATCGACACGATGACCGGCTGCGGGCTGCCGGAAGCCGACCTCGTCCGCCGGCACCTGTCGGCGGACAACGGCCCGCAGCGGACCGAGCCGTGGTTCCGCGCGCAGGCGCTGGCCCGCGGCTTCGACCCGGTGACGGTCGACCGGGTGTGGGAGGTGGTCGCGGCGTTCGGCGGCTTCGGCTTCTGCAAGGCGCACGCCGCGGCGTTCGCGATCCCTGTCTACCAGTCGGCGTGGCTGAAGCGCCACCACCCGGCCGCGTTCTACGCCGGCGTGCTCACCCACGACCCGGGCATGTACCCCAAGCGCGTGATCGTCCAGGACGCGCGGCTGGCCGGGATCCCCGTGCTCCCTGTCGATGTCAACGCATCCGCCGCGCAGTGGGAAGTTCAAGATCCATCATCCCGAACGATCCCCCCCGCCTCCCCAGCCATCCGCGTCTCCCTAAGGGAGGTGAAGGGCATCAGCGACTCCGAAGTGGAAAGGATCGTCGTCGGCCAGCCGTACACCTCGCTGCGTGACTTCTGGGAGCGCGCGCGGGCCTCCCGCCCGGTGGTGGAGCGCCTGGTCCTGATAGGCGCCTTCGACTCCCTGTATTCCCCTGGGGGGACGACCCCCCCGGTGACCCCCCCGTCTGGGGGGACTCGTCCCGTCCCCCCAGGCCCCCCTGGACCCTCACGGCGGGACCTGCTCGCCCGGGTCGGCGTGCTCGACCGGGCGGGCGCCCGCGCCGCGGCGCCCGCGCTTGACCTGTTCGCGGACGCCGAGGCGGCCGACGGCATGGCGGACCTGGTGCCAGCGGGCCAGCTGCGCGACCTCGACCTGGCCGAACGCGTCGCCGCCGAGCTCGACATCCTCGGCTTCGACGTCAGCGGCCACGTGCTGGACTTCTACGCCGGCCTGCTCGACGGGCTCGGCGTGGTCCGCTCCGACCGCCTGGACGGCTGCCGGAACGGGGAGACCGTCTGCGTCGCCGGGGTCAAGGTGGCGACGCAGACCCCTGCGGTCCGGTCCGGGCAGCGGATCATCTTCGCGTCGCTCGACGACGCGGTCGGCCTGGTGGACCTGGCGTTCTTCGAGTCGGTGCAGGACCGGTGCGCGGCCCGGCTGTTCGGCTCCTGGCTGCTGCTTGTCCGCGGCCGGGTCCGCCGCGCGGGCGCCGGCCCGATGGCCGTCACGGTCAACGCGACCGAGTGCTGGGACATCCCGGCCCTGGAAGAGATCCGCCTGTCCGGTGGCATGCCCGCGGTACGCGCCGCGATGCTTTCCCCTGGGAGGACGACCCCCCTGGTGACCCCCCCGCCTGGGGGGACTACCCGTCCCCCCGGCCCCTCCTGGCGAGTCACCTTCGCCAACGGCTTCGCGCTCTCCCCCTACGCGGAGACCGGCGCCCCTGGCCCCAGTCCGAAGAACCTCCGCACCCTCTGGCACGCCAGCCCAGGCAGCTCAGGGGACACCGCCCCCTGAGCCAGCTGTTAACTCGACGACGGGGAGCGCCAGTTGACCGTGGGGCGCAGCGCGTCGGGACGCACCCGGTGCGCGTACCGCTTGGTGATCTCGAACAGCGACTCGATGAGCGTGTCGGACAGCAGGTGCGGCTGCAGGCCGAGGTCGACGAGCTTGGTATGCGCCACCTTGTAGTAGTGCTCGGGCGCCTCGACCCGCGGGTTCTCCAGGTTCTCGATCGTGACCTCGCCTGGGTAGGCCCGGGCCACGGTCTCGGCGATCTCGCGGACCGACAGCGACTCGGTCATCTGGTTGAACACGCGGAACTCGCCCTTGGTGGCCGGGTTCTCGCAGGCGATCTGGATGCACAGGACCGTGTCCCTGATGTCGATCAGGCCGCGGATCTGGCCGCCGGTGCCGTAGACGGTGAGCGGGTGGCCGATCACCGCCTCGATCACGAACCTGTTCAGCACCGTGCCGAACACCGCGTCGTAGTCGAACCGGGTCGCCAGCCGGTCGTCGCGCGCCGTCTCCGGGGTCTGCTGGCCGTAGACCACGCCCTGGTTCAGGTCGGTGGCCCGCAGGTCCCAGATCCGGCAGGCGAACTCGATGTTGTGCGCGTCGTGCACCTTGGACAGGTGGTAGAACGAGCCGGGGCGCTTGGGGAACATGACCCGGTCCCTGCGCCCGTTGTACTCGATGTCAAGCCAGCCCTCCTCGATGTCGATGTTCGGCGTGCCGTACACGCCGATCGAGCCGAGCTTGACCAGGTGGATCCGCGGGTCGATCTCGGCGATCGCGTACAGCAGGTTGAGCGTGCCGAGCACGTTGTTGGACTGGGTGTAGATCGCGTGGCCGCGGTCGATCATCGAGTAGGGCGCGGCGCGCTGCTCGGCGTAGTGCACCACCGCGTCCGGGCGGAAGTCACCGATCATCCGGTAGGTGAACACCGGGTCGGTGAGGTCGCCGATGTAGCAGCCGATCTCCTTGCCGGTGAGCTCCTTCCACGCGGCGATCCGGCCGCGCAGCGGCTCGATCGGCACCAGGCTCTCCACGCCGAGTTCGTCGTCGTAGTGCCTGCGCGCGAAGTTGTCGGCGACCGCCACCTGGTGGCCGTGCTCCGACAGGTGCAGAGCCGTGGGCCAGCCCAGGTACCCGTCACCGCCCAGTACCAGGATCTTCATTCCGCTGTCTCCTCCCGCAGTCGCCAGCTGCGCCGGTACCTCTATCGTGCCCCATCACGGCCGATCGCAGCGCCGGGAACGCCATCGGCTACCCTTCGAAGCGACCGGACGCTAGACGGTGCGTCTGGCAGCGGCGCCCGACATAACGGGGTAACGTGCTACTAGTACGACCGACCGGACCATCCCCGCAGGTGCGGGCAGTCTCGCGACGTCAACGGGATGAGTCGAGGGGCCTGCGGTTTCCGTGCTGTTCACGTGGTCGCTTTGAGAATCATCGGTCCCGAACTTGAGGAAGTCCATGGCACTCGCGCAGAATCGGCTCATTGCGGCATTGTGGGGCAGGCTCCGAACCAAGGTGGGGGTACGTTTCACCCGTTTCGTCGGTGTCGCGATCGCCTCGCTGGGCACAAGCGAGATCGCGCTCACCCTGTGTAACGGCGTGTTCCACCTCACGGCGACGCCCGCCGCGATCATCAGCTGGTTCGCCGGTGCCGTCGTGAGCTACGTGCTCAGCCGCTGGGCGTGGGAGCGCAAGGGCAGGCCCGACGTGCTGCGGGAGACCGTCCCGTTCTGGATGATCTCCGCGCTGGTCGTCGTGATCTTGACGCTGGCCACGAAGTTCGGCTATCACGCCGCGGCCTGGATGGGCCTGCACGGCGCCAAGCACGTGTTGTTCGTCGACCTTGTCTACTTCGTGGCCAACCTCTTCACGTTCCTCATGCGGTTCGTGATCTTCCACTACGTGCTGTTCGCGGAGCGGACCACCGCCGCCAGGGCCGCCGCCACCGGCCCCGACGCGATCCCGCCGGGCACCCGCACGGCGCCAACCCCCGCCGAGGCCCCGGCCTCCGCGGCGGTCGCCGTCACCGCCGAGGCCGCCGTCGCCCTGGCGCCCGCCGCGAAGGCGCCCAAGGACGGTACGCCCGCCGCGCCGTCAGCCTCTGCCGCCGAGTGACCGCACGCTGAAAGCGACCCCGCGGACGGGGCGCCGTGAACCAGGCGTCCCGCTGGGCACTGCCGGAACGGGCAGTCAGACCCTGGAGCGGCGGCGGCGTTCGCGCCACCAGGTGCCCAGGACGACCCGGGCGAACCTGGCGCCGTAGAAGACGTTGTTCACGCCGGGGATGTGCAGGTTGTAGAAGGGGTTCTGGCCCTTCTTGCTCTCGCCGACCTTCCGCTTGTGGATGGTGGCGGGCACCTCGAGCACCCGGTAGCCGTGCGTGATGATGCCGATCAGCAGCTCGGACGCCTGGTACTGCGGCTGCTCGAGCTGCACGGCCCCGGTGACCTCGGCGCGCATGGCCCGCAGGCCGAACGTCGTGTCGCTGATCCGCTGGCCGGTCAGCAGGGTTACCAGGACGGCGAAGAACCGGACGCCGGCCCGGCGGACCGGGTCCTTGGTCTCCTCGCTGCCCATCCGGCGCGAACCGGTGACGAAGTCCGCCTTGCCCGCGATCACCGGGGCGAGCAGGGGCTCGATCTCCAGCGGGTTGTACTGCCCGTCGGCGTCGGTGGTGACGATGTACTCGGCGCCGCCCTCGCGGGCGATCCGGTAGCCGAGCCGCAGGGCGGCGCCCTGGCCACGGTTGACAGGCACGTCGCAGACGATGGCGCCCGAGGCGTCCGCCTCCTTCGCCGTGGCGTCGGCGCAGCCGTCGGCGACCACGATCACGTCGGCGGCCAGCCCGCAGAGCGTGCGGGGCAGTGCCTCGACCACGGGGCCGACGGCATCTTCCTCGTTGTACGCGGCGATCACGACCGCGACCGGCGGGAGCTTCGTAACCCGCTCCCCGTAACTATCGGCAAGCTTGTGCAGCGCGCTGGCGTCGGTCGCCGCGTCGGCTGGGTTGGAGTAGAACACGTTCAGGCCTCCGTCGCGCTGTCCGGGCCGGACACCGGGCTGCCGGTACTCAGGCCGGTGCCGGGATCGTACGTAGGGCGGCCGATGAGGCCCGAACCTCCCGTGATCACTTCACGGGAACCCGATTCCCTCGCCATCCATGCTCCGTTCGCTGCTGCGGACCAACACGGGTCCGCGCGAAATCTCTGGTCGCGCCTGCGGGAGACTACCCGGCCGAGCTGACAGTTCGCTGAAGGTCGTCCGGTATGACCAGAGATGGCCAGTGGGCAGGTCACCGGACAACCCCAGGCCCCGCAAGTGTATCGGCCTCCTGTTAATCATGGTGGCAATGCTTACGACCTGCCGGACCTGTTATCACCTAAGATCACCGGGCTCGCTCGTAAACGTCATGTTACGTAGGCAACAGGTGACGCAGTCGTTACCAGAAAGTAACCGATGGGCGCGATCCGGGGCGAGCGCGACCGCAACGACCGCGCCGCCCGCGGACACGCCGGCGTGGTGGTTGTGCCGCCGGACATGCTGGTGGTTGGCTGGGCAGACATGACCGAGGCAACCTCCCCTGTCATCGACCCGGCGCAGGCCGAGTCGTACCGTGTGCTGAGGTCCCGCATCGACCTGAGCGTCCTGCTGCCGCTGACCCGCGCGGTCACCGAGGCGATTGTCTGCGCGACCGGCGACTTCGACTACGTCACCGACCTGGTGTGCGACGAGGCTGCCCTGGCCGCCGGGGCCAGGGCCATCGCGGCCGGCGCGCCGGTGGTCGCCGACGCGCCGGTGGTCGCCGCGGGTATCACCGGCTGCCCGGTCATCTGCAAGGCAGCCGAGCCGCTTGCCGTCCGGCTGGCCAGGACCACGGGGATAACGGTGCCGGCCGCCGGGATCCGGCTGGGGTTCGGTGAGGCAGGCCCGCGGTCGGTGTGGGTGCTCGGCGGCACGGCGGACGCGCTCGAAGAGCTCCTGCGCCGGGTGGTCGATCCGGCGCTGGTGATCGGGGTGCCGGCCGGTTTCGCCGGCGCGGCGGCGGCGAAGGACGCGCTGCGCGCCAGCGGCGCCCCCGCGCTGAGCAACCTGTCGGAGAAGGGCGGCCCCGTGGTGGCTGCCGCCGCCTTCGGCGCCCTGCTGCGCGCCGCCAGGGACGAACCCCAGCCGTAGCGTCCCTGACCGCGGCGACAGCCAGCCGTTCCAGCCACCTTGGCGTCGCCGGACACCCGTTCGGGTACGTTTCGGTCGCGAGAAGTTGTTGAAAAACCGCGAGAACGGGCACGATCCGAGAGGCGGCCGTGGCGGGAACACAGGATCAGGCGTACCTGCTCGGCCTGCGGCTGGGCGGCAGGCGGGTCCTTGTCGTCGGCGGCGGCGCGGTGGCGGCCCGCCGCGTGCCGAGACTGCTCGCCGCCGGCGCGGACGTCGTGCTCGTCTCGCCCGGGGCCACGCCGTCTCTAGAGGACCTGGCCGCCACCCGGCGGATCGAGTGGCTGCGCAGGGAGTACCGGCAGGGGGACTGCGCCGGCGCCTGGCTGGTCTGCGCGTGCGCGGGCTCTGCCCAGGTCAACGCGAGCGTGGCGGCGGAGGCCGAACGCCAGCGGACCTGGTGCGTGCGAGCCGACGACGCACGCGAGTCGACGGCCTGGACCCCCGCCTCCGGCCAGGCGGCCGACGCCGCGATCGGCGTGCTCAGCGGGGATCCGCGCCGCAGCGCGGCGATCAGGGACGCGATCGTCGGGGGACTGCAGGACGGGACGATCTCGGCGCGGCACCACAGGCACCGCGGTCACGGCGTGGCGCTGGTCGGCGGCGGTCCCGGCGACCCCGGGCTGATCACCGTGCGCGGCAGGCAGTTGCTCGCCGAGGCCGACGTGGTGATCGCGGACCGGCTCGCGCCGCGCGAGCTGCTCGCCGAACTGCCCCCCGACGTCCTCGTGATCGACGCGGGGAAGGTCCCCTACGGCCGGGCGATGTCCCAGGAGGAGATCAACGAGGCGCTCATCGAGCACGCCGCGAACGGGCGGTTCGTGGTCCGGCTGAAGGGCGGAGACCCGTTCGTGTTCGGCCGTGGCGGCGAGGAAATGCTGGCGTGCCTGCGCGCCGGGATTCCTGTGACGGTGGTGCCTGGCGTCAGCAGCGCGGTTGGGGTGCCGACCGCGGCAGGTGTGCCGGTGACCCACCGCGGCACCGCACAGGACTTCCACGTGGTATCCGTGCACGTGCCGCCCGGCGACGAGCGGTCCACGGTGGACTGGGAAGCGCTGGCCAAGGCCGACGGGACGCTGGTGCTGCTGATGGCCCTGGAAAGGATCGGGACTGCAGCGGCGGCGCTGATCCGGTGCGGGCGGCCCGGGAACAGTCCGGTTTCGGTAATCGCGGACGGTACCATGCCCAATCAGCGCACAATTTACTCAACGCTGGACGAAGTCGAGAGGCAAGTCGCGGACGCGGGGCTCCGGCCCCCGGCCGTGGTGGTTATCGGCGGCGTGGTGACCATCGCGGCGGAAGCAGCGGAACTTGCCGGGCTCGCACGGAACGTAGGCTCGGCCCCTTCGCTGGTGGCCCCATCGGCGGTGGATAATAAGCGAGCGTAATACCAGGCGGGATGATGGAAGGAAAGGGCATGGCGGCGGAACAATCGCCGTCGCCCAGGATAGGGCGCCGAAACGGCGCGGGCACCGCGGGCACGGCGGATACGGCCAATTCCGCGGCAGCGCCCGCCGGCGGCGAAATGGGAGCGCCTGGTGATGATCCGGTGTCACCGCGTGGTGGCAATTCTGTACGAGGCGGGAAGGAATCAGGCGTGTCCGACGGCTGGCAGCAGTCGCGGGTCCGGGTAGACGCGCGGCTTCTTGAGGCTACCCTGCTCAACCTCAGGAAACGGATCGCCGCGATACCGCTGGTCTTCGATATCCCGGGCGCTGAGGAGGTGTCGGCGGAGCGGGCCAAGCTGCTCAGCCAGATCGACGACTACCTGCTGCCGCGGGTCCGCCAGTCGGCGGCGCCGATCCTGGTCGCGCTCGTCGGCTCCACCGGCGCGGGGAAGTCCACGCTGATCAACAGCATCGTCGGCACCCAGGTCAGCCTCACCGGCGTGCGCCGCCCCACCACGAACTCGCCGGTGCTCGCCTGCCACCCGGACGACATCGGCTGGTTCGCGGAGAACATGTTCTTGCCCACGCTGCCGCGGGTGCGCCAGGAAGGCCTGGCCAGACCCGGGCGAGACGGGCTGCTCGTGCTCGCCGCCTGCGAGGGAATGCCCAAGGGCGTCGCGTTGCTCGACACCCCGGACATCGACTCGGTGGTGCGGGCGCACTACGAGTTCGCCTATCAGTTCCTCGACGCCTCGGACCTGTGGCTGTTCATGACGAGCGCCGGCCGGTACGCGGACGCGCCCGTGTGGGAGATCCTGCAGCACGCCAGGGAACGCGGTGCCGCGCTCGGCATAGTCCTGTCCCGCGTACCGCCGAGCCATCGCGTCGAGCTCGTCGATCACTTCGGCGCGATGCTCGACGCGAACGGCATCGCGGCAACCGAGCGATTCGTCATCCCCGAGACAGGCATCGTGGAGGGCATGCTGCCCGTCGACGTCTTCCAGCCGATACGGGACTGGCTGGCCGACACCGCGCAGCATGCCGACAGAAGGGTCGCGGTGCTCAGCCAGACGATGGCCGGCGTGCTCGACACGTTCAAGACGCGGGTCCCCAGGCTGGCGGCGCACGTGGACGCGCAGGCCGTGCTCCGTAACCGGCTGCGCCGTGAGGCCGAGGCCGCGTACGCGGGCGCGCTCACCGACTTCGACAGCGGAACGCGCGGCGCGCAGCTGCTGCGCGGGGAGGTGCTGGCCCGCTGGCAAGACTACGCCGCGAGCGGCGACCTCGGCGCAGCGCTGCGCGGCAAGCGCCCGGTGCGCAAGGGCCGGCGGGCGCGCAAGGGCGGCGCGGCGAGCACGCGGATCGGCGCCCTGGATGCCGCGCTGCGGACGGCGCTGCAGGCGCTGGTGACGTCGGTCGCGGACCGCGCCGCCGAGCAGGTGACGCGGGTCTGGCGGGCCGACCCGGCGGGGGCGGCGCTGCTTGCCGCGGCCGAGGCGAGCAGGGCGCGCGGCGAGCACGCCAAGCAGGAGTTCGAGACGGCCTTCGGGACAAACCCGTCGAGCCCGGCTGGCGCACACGATCAGCAAGACTCGCGCGCAGGGCCAGCGCGGCGGAGCGCGGCCAGCCTGGACCGGTCCGCGCCCGACCTGCCCGCGCGCGTCACCCGCGCGATCAGCGCATGGCAAGATCAGCTGATGCGGCTCGTGCAGTCGGAGAACCTGTCGAAACGGGCCGGCGGCGCCACCTACGACATCGAGCCGCTGAGCCTGGTGACGCTGGTCGCCATGCTCGGCGAAGACGCCGGCGCGGGCGACACGAACAACGACGAGATCCTCATGATCCCCGCTGAGCTGCTGGCATCCGCCTTCGGCGCCGCCGAGTCCAAGCGGCTCGCCGACAAGGCCCGCGCCGACCTGGCCGACCGGATCAGGCTGCTGCTCGATGAGGAGCTGCTTCGGTTCGTCGAGGTCCTGAACGGTGCCGGGCCGGTCGATCAGGTCGCGGCGGTCAGGCTCTACCAGGCCGAATACGCGCTGGAGTCCGTGCGATGACCGTGCTGCCTTCCGTCGGCCCGCCGCAGATGGCGGAGCGGAACCTGTCCGCCCGGCTGGACGCGCTCGCGGAACTCGTCGGCATCGGCAGGCTCCACGAGGGAAACGACGGGTTCGCCACGTCCCTGCTCGACGACTCCGAGGCGGTGCTGCGGCGGGCCGGCGAGCGGCTGCGGCTGTCCGCAGGCCACACCGTGGTGGCGCTGGCGGGCGGCACTGGGAGCGGCAAGTCCACGCTGTTCAACGCGCTGTCGGGGGCTAACTTCTCGCCGGCGGGCGTGACCAGGCCGACCACGAGGCACGTGCACGCGTGCGTGTGGGGGATGCCGGGCGCCGCCCCGCTGCTCGACTGGCTCGGCGTGCAGCGCCGCCACAGGTACGCGCGCGCGAGCGAGCTTGACTCGGGGGAGGCCGCCCTGAACGGCCTGCTCCTGCTCGACCTGCCGGACCACGACTCGGTGGTCACCGCGTCGATGGCGGCGGTCGACCGGCTCAGCAAGCTGGCCGACATGCTCATCTGGGTGCTCGACCCGCAGAAGTACGCCGACGCCGCGGTGCACAACCGGTACCTGATCCCGCTGGCCGGGCACGCCGGCGTGTTCACGGTGGTGCTCAACCAGATCGACCTGCTCACCCCGGACCAGGTCAGGGACTGCGAGAACGACCTTCGCCGGCTGCTCGACGCCGAGGGGCTCGCCGACACGCCGCTGCTTGCGGTGTCCGCGCGCACCGCCGAGGGCCTTGACGACCTGCGCGCGCTGCTCGTCAGCGTGGTCGGCGCGAGCCGCGCGGCCAGCGAGCGGATCTCCGCGGACATCGACTCGGTGATCGGCGGCTTCGCGATCCACGCGGGCGCCCGGGTGGCGCCGCGCGAGCCGGCCGCCGTCCAGTCCTTCCCGCAGCCCGCCTGGGGCCCCGGGGGTTCCGGGGGTTCCGGGGCGCCCGGGGCGCCAGGGACCCCGGGAGATG
>JASHPP010000407.1 GCA_030038035.1 Trebonia sp. | reverse complement strand
CGATCCCGTAGAAGTCAGTGAAGTCACTCATCAGGCTCTCCAAGGAAACGTGCGATTACCGGTGCGTGCTCGGCCGCCTCGGTCACCAGGCCGAGGTGCCCGCCGTGGTAGACGTACAGCTGCGACCGGGGGATCAGCGCGTGCAGCAGCCGCGCGTTCGGCAGCGGTATCAGCGGATCGTCGTCACCCGACATGATCAGCGTGGGCTGGCGGATCAGCGGCAGGAACGGCACGCTCGTCCAGCCCGCCCCCGCGGCCAGCTGGTACAGGTAGCCCCTGGACGCGCCGACGCGGCTGTCGGCGTGCATGAACTCCCGTATCCGGTCCGGGTCCTGCCGCGCCGACCCGCCGTACAGCAGCGGCGCGACCGTGCGCAGGTAGCCGGGGTCCAGGTACCGGCGCGGCGTCACCATCTTGGCCAGCACGGCCGGCTTGGCCGGCACCATCAGCGCGCCGGTCGCCGTGCTCACGAGCACCAGCCGCCGGCAGCGGGCGCGATGGAACGCGGCGAAGTGCTGGGCGACCGCGCCGCCCCAGGAGATGCCGAGGACGTCGACGCGGTCGTAGCCCAAGACCGTGAGCATCCGCGCGATCGTCCGGCACAGGCCGCCGATCCGGTACGGCGCGGCGGGCGCGGGCGAGCCGCCCACGCCCGGCGGGTCGAAGCGGATCACCTCCGCCGGCGGCGGCAGCTCGTCCACGAACGGCTGCAGCAGCTCAAGGCTGGCGCCGATGCCGTTGATCAGCAGCAGCGGCACCGGCGTCCGCGCCGGTTCCTGCTGGCGGGAAAGCGGGGACCGCGGCGCGGGCGGGCTGGTCGTCACGTCGACCCGCAGGTGCCGCCCGTCGACGACGATGCTGCGCGTGGTGGGCGCGGCACGCCCGCGCACACGAGAGAAGGCCGGCATCCGCTACCGGTCCAGCACGTACCGGCCGGGAGCCGGGTCGCTCGGCGTGAACCCGTTCCCGCCGAGCGCGTCCGGCGCGTCCTTCGTCCCGCCGCTGCGCTCGGCGGCCCACGACGCGTAGTCGGCCCACCAGCTGCCCGGGCCTTCCGGCGTGGCGGCGAGCCAGTCCGGCGCGGAACCCGAGACGGGCGCGGCACGGAACCGCGCCTTCGGGTTATCCGGCGGGTTGACCATGCACGCGATGTGTCCGCTTGTCGACAGCGCGAACCGCACGTCCCCGCCGAGCAGCTGGGCGCTGGCGTAGCACCCCTCCCACGGGCACAGGTGATCGGCGATCCCGGCCACCACGTACGCGTCCACGGTCACCGCGGACAGGTCGACCGGCGTGCCCAGCATCGTCGCCGCTCCCGGCTTGGCGAGCGCGCGCGCCGAGAACAGCCGGATGAAGTCGGCGTGCAGGGCGGCCGTCATCCGGGTCGTGTCCGCGTTCCAGTACAGGATGTCGAACGGCTGCGGCGACCGGCCGAGCAGGTAGTTGTTCACCCAGTAGTTCCAGATCAGGTCGTTGGGCCGCAGCCACGCGAACACCTCGGCCAGCGCCCGTCCGTCCAGGTAGCCGCGCGAACGCGAGGCCGCCACGGCCCGGTCAAGGATCCGCTGTGATGCCAGCGCCGCGGGGCCGGCCGCGCCGGGCGAGTCGAGCATCGTGACCCCGCAGAACAGCGACGCCAGCCCGCCCGAGCCCGCCTCGGCGCCCCCGCCCGTGCTCGCGAGGTGGGCGGCGACCATGGCGGACGCGATGCCGCCCGAGCACAGGGACACGATGCTCGCCTGCTCCGCCCCGCAGATCGTGCGCGCCGTGGCCAGCGCCGACACGATCGCCTGCCCGTACGCGTCAAGGCCCCAGTCCCTGTGCCTGGCGTCGGGGTTGCGCCAGGAGATCACGAACACCTGGAAGCCCTGCCCGACCAGGTACTCGACCATCGACCGGCCGGGGGCCAGGTCGGTGATGTAGAACTTGTTGATCATCGGCGGCACGATGACCAGCGGGAAGCGGTGCACCTGCGGCGTCGCCGGCCAGTACTGGATCAGCTCACAGATCTCCGTCCGCCGGACGACGGCGCCCGGGGTGACCGCGAGATCGCGGCCGACCTCGAACGCGCCCGGGTCCACCATGGACGGAATCCGGGGCGGTTCGGCCATGTCCGCGGCGAAGGCGCGCAGCCCGCGGACCGCGCTCAGCCCGCCAGTGTCGATGACCGCCTTCCACGCGGCGGGGCTGAGCAGCGGGTTGTTGCTCGGCGCGAGGGCGTCGACGAGGTTGTCGACGACGAACCGTGCCCGCTCGGCGTCCGCCCCCTCCAGGCGGGCGTCGCCGACCAGCGAGGTCGCGAACTCCCCGCTGGCCAGGTAGGCCTGCATGACGCGGTGCAGGACCGGGTTCGACGTCCAGGCCGGATCGGCGAACCGGCGGTCCCGGCGGTCGGGCGCGATGTCCGAGCGCCCGGCCGCGATTGACCCGAGCTCGCCGGCCAGCCTGCCGACCCGGCCGGCTACCGTGCGGGGGCGGCGCGCCAGCCCAAGCCCGAGCCGCCCGGCGAAGCCGCCTGGCGCGAACCGGCGGAGCACGCCGAGGGCCGCGTCCGACAGCAGCAGGTCCAGGTAGGCGACGGCCTCCGCCGCGCTTTCCGGCTCCGTGCCGCCCCCGGACGGGGGCGTGGTCCCCGCCGTGGCCTCGCCGCTCATGCCCGCCCCCGGCTCACTGCTGCGGGGGCTTGACGCTGCGGCGCAGGATCTTTCCCGTCGGCCCCTTCGGCAGCTCGTCGACGAGCCAGACCAGGCGCGGGTACTTGTAGGCGGCGACCCGGTCTTTGGCGAACGCCTGCAGTTCGTCCACGGTCACGCTCGCGCCGGGCTTGAGCGCGACCGCCGCGCCGACCTCCTCGCCGAGTGAGTCGTGCGGGATCCCGACGACCGCGACCTCCCTGACCGCCGGGTGCTCGTAGAGCGCTTCCTCGATCTCGCGCGGGTACACGTTGTACCCGCCGCGGATGATCATCTCCTTCTTCCTGTCCACGATGAAGAAGTAGCCGTCGGAGTCCGTCCGTGCCAGGTCGCCGGTGCGGAACCAGCCGTCGGGAATCGCCTCCGCGGTCGCCTCCGGCCGCCCCCAGTAGCCCTTCATCACGTTGTGCCCGCGGATCGCGATCTCGCCGACCTCGCCGGCGGGCACGTCGGCACCCGCGGAGTCCACCAGGCGCATTTCCACGCCCTCGATCGGCGTGCCGATCGAGCCCGGCTTGCGCTCCGCGTCCGGGTGGTTGAACGAGGCCACGGGGGATGTCTCCGACAGCCCGTAACCCTCAAGGATCATGCAGCCGAACGCCTCCTCGAACCCGCGCAGCACCTCCACGGGCAGCGCCGCGCCGCCGGAGACGCACACCCGCAGCGACGACACGTCGGCCTGCTCCCTGCCCGGGTGGTGCAGCAGGGCGGAGTACATCGTGGGCACGCCCTCGAAGACAGTCACCTTGTCGCGGCTGATCATCTCGAGCGCGGCGCCCGCGTCGAAGCGGGGGAGCAGGGTCAGGCAGGCGTGGCTGATGAGCGCCATGTTGAGCCCGCAGGTCAGGCCGAAGACGTGGAACAGCGGCAGGCAGCCCATGACCACGTCGTCGGAGCCGGCGCGGAGCAGCGAGCGCGCCGTGATCTCCGCGTTGCGCCGCAGCCCGCCGTGGGTGAGCTGCGCGCCCTTCGGGGTGCCCGTGGTGCCCGAGGTGTACAAGATGACGGCGTCATCGCCGTCGTCCTTGTCCGCCCAGTCGGCCGCCGGATCCATGCCGTCCCGCACCGCCGCGGCGTCCGCGTCCGCGACCGCGACGACCCGCGCGCCCGCCTGGGCCGCGCCCTTGGCCGCCTCGCCTGCCGCCGGCTCCCAGGCGAAGATCAGCCCGGCCCCTGAGTCGCCCAGGTAGTGTTCGACCTCGCGGCCCTTGAGCAGCGGGTTCATCGGCACGAGCACCGCCCCGGCGGCGAGCACGCCGTACGCGAGGACCGGGAACGCGGCCAGGTTCGGCAGCATCACGGCGACCCGGTCGCCGGCGGCGATCCCCTCCTTGCGCAGGAACGTCGCGACCTGTCCCGCCGCGGCCGTGAGGCCGGCGTAGGTCAGCGCCAGGTCGCCCTGCCTGATCGCCACGCGGTCGGCGTGCTCCGGGGGCGTGTCAGGCAGAACTCGTGCCAGGTTGGTCATTGCGCTGGCTCCCTTGCCGTCGCTTGGCCTGCTCTGGTGCCCATTGGATGCCCCTGTGGCCAGGCAAGTCAATACAGCGGGTCGCGGTGCGTCAGCGCCGCGTCGGGGAGCCCGCCCGGTTACCGCCGGCCGTGCCGCCAGCGGGACCGCCGGCGGGACCGCCGGCCGCGCCGCCAGCGGGGCCGCCGGGGGGACGGCCCGCCGGGGAGCCCTGCTGGTTCTTGCCGAGCGGCGAGCGCAGCCGGGCGGTGGCGGCTATCCGGGCGGCGATCGTGATGATGATCGCGACAGGCAGCGTCTGCGGCAGCTCGGCCGACGGGACGAACGCGACGGCCGCGAACGCGACCGCGACGCCGCCGACGGCGACCGCGAGCGCGGCCGCCACCCGGCGGGTGCGCAGCGTGCGGCCGACCAGGCGCCGCGCCTCCCGCGGCAGCCTCAGCACCATGACGAGGAAGCTCACCACGATCCCGACCGCGAGCACGCCGAAGCCGACGGCGAAAGGGAACCTGTCCACGTGCGCCACGGCGGGCACCCACAGCAGGATCAGCGCGATCAGCACGAAGATGTAGATCATCCGGGACACGGTGCGCAGGATGACCACGTCGATGTTCCTGCTGTAGATGTGCTCGCCTGGCGTGGCGCGGGCCGCGCTGATGAAGTGCCTGATCGCGCCCGCGGTGTCGTGCCGCCGCAGCCTGATCCGGCCCAGCTCGTTCATCGCCCCGCTGTGCACCGGGTCGAGCGCCAGCGCGCGCTCCTGGTGCTCGCGGGCGCCGTCCAGGTCCCCGCGGGCGAGCGCCACCTTGCCCGACAGGAAGTGCACGTCGGGCTCGTTCGGGGCGAGCCTGCGCGCCTCCGCCGCGGCCGTCGCGGCCAGGGCCGGCTGGGACGCGGCGAGCGCGGCCTGCGCGACGCAGACGTGGGTCTGCCAGTACGAGGGGGCGAGCCGCCGTGACTCGCTGGCCGCGCGCAGCGCCTCGGCGTGGCTGCCGAGGTGCATCAGCGCGTTGCTGGCAAGCCGGTGCGGCCACTCCTCGGTCGGCTCGATCGCCGCCGCCCGGTTGGCCGCGTCGACCGCGGCCTGGTAGCGGTCCGCGCCCAGATGCGCGCGGGCGAACAGGCACCAGGCCCGGCTGCTGCCAGGCTCGGCGGAGACCACACGGGCAAGCAGGCTCGAAGCCTCGTCATAGCGCCCGAGGTCGAGCATTGTGGCGGCGCGCGCCAGCTCCTGGGTGAGATCCGTCAAATCGCCAGTTCCGTCAGCAGGGGTCCGTCAAATCAGCCGGCGCTTCCGCAAATATGCGACCAGCTCATCGTATGCGCCCCCCTCGTTGGCGAACAGCGCGACGTTGCGCGCGGTGTCAAACCAGGTGCCAAGGGACGGCTTCACCTCGGCCACCGCCGCCTCCAGGTCAGCCTGCCCGATCAGCCGCGGCTCGCCGCGGCGCACCGAGTCGAGCAGCGCGCGTTCGGCGGCGGTCTCGCAGATGTGCGCGATGTCGGCGCCGGAGTACCCGTCGGTGATCTTGGCCAGCTTCGCCAGGTCGATCCCGGCGACCGGCCGCTCCCGCAGGTGGTAGCGGAAGACCCCCTCCCGCGCCGGCCCGTCGGGCGGCAGCACGAGCAGCGTCCGGTCGAACCGGCCGGGCCTGCGCAAGGCGGAATCCACGTCCCACGGGTGGTTGGTCGCCGCGAGCAGGAACACCCCCGTGTTGTCGTTCGCCACGTCGTCGAGCTCGAGCAGCAGCTGGTTCACGGCCGAACGCATCGGCGTGTTCCGCAGCTGCGAGCGCTTCTGCCCGATCGCGTCAACCTCGTCGAGGAACAGCACGCACGGGGCGTTGCGGCGGGCGACCTCGAAGAGCTCGTGGATGTTCCGCTCGCTGCGGCCGACGAACATGTCGACCAGGTCGGCGAACGAGACCGTGATGAACCGCGCGCCGAGCTCGCCGGCCACGGCGCGGGCGACGAACGTCTTGCCGCACCCAGGCGGCCCGTACAGCAGCAGCCCGCCGCGCAGCGACTTGCCGTAGAGCTTGCGCAGTTCCGGGTTGCGCATCGGCGCGAGGAACGCCGCCTCAAGCCGCTGCTTGACCTCGGTCATCCCGGCCACGTCGGCGAGCGTCAGCCCGGCGCCCTCCGCGTCGTAGGCGCGGGCCTCCTCGATCCCGGCCGAGGTGGATCCCGCGTCGTCGACGAACATCGACGGGAGCACGTCGCGCAGCTCGCTCTCGGCCTGCGACCAGTCGTAGCCCGCCGTCACGTCGTCGTCCGCCCGGTCGCCCGCCACGCCGCCGTCGCCGCCCGCGCCCCCGGCCGTGCCCGCACCGTCCGCGCCTCCGGCCGTGCCCGCG
>JASHPP010000406.1 GCA_030038035.1 Trebonia sp. | reverse complement strand
GGTTGAGGGGCCGCTGCCGCTGGGCGGGCCGTGGTCCGAGCCGCTGCTCGCGGTCGACCGCGTGCGGTTCGTCGGCGAGCCGGTCGCGATCGTGCTCACCGACAGCACCTACCAGGGCGAGGACGCCGCCGAACTGGTCAGCGTCGACTACGCGCCGCTGCCCGCGGTGCCCAGCATCGCGGCCGCCCTGGCCGCCGGGAGCCTGCTGTTCCCCGACGCGGGCACGAACGTGTGCCAGAAGGGCGGCCACGACACGAGCGATGAGGCCATTTTCGACGGCTGCGACATCGTCGTCGAGGGCGACATCGTCAACCAGCGAGTCGCGTGCCTGCCGATGGAGGGCCGGTCAACCGCCGCCGCGTTCCGCGACGGGAAGCTCACCGTCTGGACGAGCACGCAGAACGCCCAGCTCTCCCGGCTGATCCTGACCGCCGTCGGGCTGCCGCCCGACGCGATCCGGGTGGTCGCGCCGGACGTCGGCGGCGGGTTCGGCGCCAAGATCGGCGTCGACAGGGAGTCGATCCTCGTCGCGTGGGCGGCCAAGCACACCGGCCGGCCGGTGCGCTGGGTGGAGACCCGCAACGAGAACCTGCTGGCGATGACCCAGGGCCGCGCCCAGGAGCTGCACATCAAGATCGGCGGCAGCCGCGACGGGCACATCAAGGCCTACCGGCTCAACGTGATCCAGGACACCGGCGCGTACGCGCGGATGAGCGGGTTCCTGCCGAGCCTGACCGTGCTGATGGCGCCGGGCGTCTACGACATCCCGGCCGTGCAGGCCGACTACAAGGTCGTGGTCACCGACGGGACGCCGATCTCGGCCTACCGCGGCGCCGGCCGGCCCGAGGCGGCCGCGACGATCGAGCGCGCGGTCGACTGGTTCGCCGCCGAGGCGGGGCTTGACCCGGCGCAGGTGCGCAAGCTCAACTTCATCAGGCCGGAGCAGTTCCCGTTCGTCACCAAGACCGGCGCGCCGTACGACTCAGGCGAGTACGAGGCGGCGCTCGACAAGGTGCTCGCTAAGGCCGGGTACACCGAGCTGCGCGCCGAGCAGCGGCGCCGCCGGGAGGCCGGCGAGGTCAGGCAGCTCGGCATCGGGCTGGCCAGCTACGTCGAGGTCACCGCGGGCGACGCCGGCGCCGGTGAGACCTGCAGGATCGACGTGCACGCCGACGGCACCGCGACCGTCTACACCGGCAGCTCGGCGCACGGCCAGGGCCACCACACGGCGTTCGCCATGCTCGTGCAGGCCGAGCTCGGCATCCCGATGGACAAGGTCGAGGTCATCCACGGCGACACCGACCTGATCCCGGACGGCGTGGGCACCTACGCCTCGCGCTCGCTGCAGCTCGGCGGCTCCGCGGTGCAGAAGGCGGCGATCGAGGTCAAGGACGAGGCGGCCAGGCAGGCGGCGTCGCTGTTCGAGGCCGCGGAAGCCGACATCGTGCTCGACGCGGACACCGGCCTGTGGCAGGTGCGCGGCGACCCGGACAAGTCGCTGACCTGGGCGCAGGTCGCCTCGCAGGCCGAAGGCGGCACGCTGACGGCGAACGTGCGGTTCACCCAGGCGATGCCGACGTTCCCGTTCGGCGCGCAGCTGTCGGTCGCCGAGGTGGACACAGAGACCGGCAAGGTGACGCTGCTGCGGCACGTCAGCTGCGACGACGCGGGCCCGGTGCTGAACCCGGTGCTGCTTGAGGGCCAGCGGCACGGCGGCATCGCGCAGGGCGCGGCGCAGGCGCTCGTCGAGGAGGTCCTGTACGACGCGGACGGCAACCCGCTGACCTCCACGCTCGCGGACTACGGCGCGATCACGGCGGCCGAGCTGCCCAGCTTCGAGCTGGTGACCAGCGAGACGCCGACCACGCTGAACCCGCTCGGCGTCAAGGGGATCGGCGAGGCAGGCACGATCGGCGCCACCCCCGCGGTGCAGAACGCGGTCATCGACGCCGTCTCCCACCTCGGCGTGCGGCACATCGACATGCCCCTGACACCGGAACGTGTGTGGACCGCTATCCAGTCGGCTGGTTTGCGCCAATAAGCATAGAAAGGCGAGCGCGAAGTGAAGGTCGAACTGACCGTCAACGGCAAGGAGATCACCGCGGACGTCGAGGACCGCATGCTGCTCGTGCACTTCCTGCGCGACGTGGCGGACCTCACCGCGACCAACATCGGCTGCGAGACCACGTCCTGCGGCGCCTGCACGGTGCTGCTCGACGGTGAGTCGGTCAAGTCGTGCACCGTGCTGGCCGCGCAGGCGGACGGGCGGTCGGTGACCACGCTGGAGGGACTGGCCTCGGACGCCGGGCAGATGCACCCCGTGCAGCAGGCGTTCCACGAAGAGCACGGCCTGCAGTGCGGCTACTGCACGCCGGGCATGGTCATGGCGATCGTGTCCCTGCTCAAGGAGAACCCGTCGCCCACCGAGGCGGAGGTGCGCGCCGGGCTCGAGGGCAACATCTGCCGCTGCACCGGTTACCACAACATCGTCAAGGCCGCGCTGTCTGCGGCTGCCGCGGGGGTGGACCGGTGATCCCGCCCGCGTTCACCTACCGGCGCGCCTCGTCGGTCGACGAGGCGCTCGACCTCGCGGCCACCTACGGCGAGGACGCCAAGTACCTGGCCGGCGGGCACTCGCTGCTGCCGCTGATGAAGCTGCGGTTCGCCGCCCCGTCGGTGCTCATCGACCTGGGCCGGGTCGCGGAGCTGTCGTACATCCGCGACGCGGGGACGTACGTGGCGATCGGCGCGCTCACCAGGCACCACGACGTGCAGCACTCGCCGGTGCTCGCGGCGGACATCCCGCTGCTTGCCCACACCGCCGGCCGGGTGGGCGACCCGCAGATCCGGCACCGCGGCACGATCGGCGGTTCTGTGGCGCACGGCGACGCGGCCTCCGACCTGCCGGCCGCGCTGCTCGCGCTGGACGCGACGTTCGTGGTGCGGGGCGCCTCAGGTACCCGGTCGGTGCCGGCCACGGAGTTCTTCAAGGGGATCTTCGAGACCGCCCTCGAGCCGGGCGAGCTGCTGACGGAGATCCAGGTGCCCAAGCCCGCCAACCCGGCCGCCTGGTCGTTCCAGAAGTTCACCAAGCGGGCGATCGACTGGGCGATCGTCGGCGTGGCCGTGCAGGGGAACTCGATCGCGCTGGTCAACATGGGCCTGACGCCGCTGCGGGCCAGCGCCGCGGAGGCGGCGCTGGCGTCCGGCGCGTCGATCGCCGACGCGGCGGCGCTCGCCGCCGAGGGCACCTCGGCGGGCTCGGACATCCACGCGAGCAAGTCCTTCCGCGAGCACCTGGCCCGCGTGCTGGTCAGGCGGGCGCTGGAAGAGGTCGCCGCCCGCTCGTAACCGGGTCCTGGACGACGTCGCCCGCCCGCGCCGGTGCCGGCGCGGGCGGGCGACGGGCGCCTCATTGCGGGATGTCGACGTACCACAGTTCGTTTTCCCCGGCCACCCCGTAAATCGGCACGGCGACGCAGGCTATCGGCGACAATCCGGGCGTGGCGGTACCCGAGCCTGTCGCGGTCATGAACGCGACGGCGAACGAATCCGTGCTGCTCGGCATGCCCGTCGCCGGGTTGGCGTTGCTGACGCAGTTGCCGTCCTCGCAGAACGAGCCGGTGATCGCGACCAGCGCCTGGTCCCCGGACACGACCGTGCTGGCGACGGTGAAGTTGCCTGTCTCGTGCGGGATAGTGGCCGGGCAGTCCGAAGCGGACGCGTTGCTGTATGAGCACATCAGCTTCGCGTCGCCGGCCAGCGCCGCCGCCAAGTACCCGTCGACCGCGTCGGCGGGCGTGTCGTGGCCCGGGTGCACGCCGGCCGGCTGCGTGCTGCCGCCGTCACCGGCTGGCTGGCTCGCGGCGGGCGACGAAGCAGTCGCGGCTGGCTGGCTGGCGGCTGGCTGGCTGGCGGCCGGCGCGCTCG
>JASHPP010000405.1 GCA_030038035.1 Trebonia sp. | reverse complement strand
ACCGCCGCGGCGATGGTGGACGGCACCTATGCCGACATCGCCGAAGCGCTCAGGCCCGGCGTGCGGGAGAACGAGATCGTGGCGCTGGCCAACAAGCGGCTGTACGAGATGGGCTCAGACGACGTGGAGTCGATCAACGCGGTCTCAGGCGAGCGGTGCAACCCGCACCCGCACAACTTCTCCGACCGCATGATCCGGCCCGGCGAGCAGGCGTTCTTCGACATCATGCACTCCTACAACGGCTACCGGACCTGCTACTACCGCTGCTTCGTCGTCGGCCGGGCAAGCCAGCCGCAACGGGACGCATACCAAAGGGCCAGGGAGTGGATGGACGCCGCGATCGACATGATCAAGCCCGGCGTGTCCACCGACCAGGTGGCGCGGCTGTGGCCGACGGCGCAGGAGATCGGCCTGGCGGACGAGAAGACCGCGTTCGGCCTGCAGTTCGGGCATGGCCTCGGCCTGGCGCTGCACGAGCGCCCGATCATCTCGCGGCTGGTCAGCCTGGACACGCCGGTTGAGATCAAGGAGGGCATGGTCTTCGCGCTTGAGACGTACTGCCCGGCGACGGACGGCCGGTCGGCGGCGCGGATCGAGGAGGAGGTCGTGGTCGCACCCCACGGCCTGGAGATCCTGACCAAGTTCCCGGCCCAGGAGCTGTACGTCACGAACCCGTACTGACCGGCCGCCGGACAGAGTCGGCAGAAAAGAGCCGGCGGAGCCGGCGGAGCCGGCAGAAAGGAGCAGGCCCCCGTGGACCCGACCGAAGACGTGCAGCTCGAGCTGTTCCGCAAGATGACGGTGATCCGGCTGTTCGAAAAGCGCGCCTACGACTTGTTCATGCAGAACCTGGTCAAGGGCACCACGCACCTGGGCACCGGCCAGGAGGCGGTCGCGGCCGGCGTGTCCAGCGCGATGAACGCCGACGACTACACGTTCACCACCTACCGGGGCCACAACCACCTGATCGCCCGCGGCACCCCGCTGACCCCGATCATGGCCGAGCTGCTCGGCAGGGAAAACGGCCTGATGCGCGGCAAGGGCGGCAGCATGCACCTGCTCGACGTCAGCCACGGCATCCTCGGCGCCTACGCGATCATCGGCGCGCAGCTGCTGATCGCCAACGGCAGCGCCTGGTCCGCGCAGTACCGCGGCACCAGGCAGGTGACGGTCGCGTTCCTCGGCGACGGCGCGACGAACATCGGCGCCTTCCACGAGGCGCTCAACTTCGCGGTCGTCTGGCAGCTCCCGGTCATCTTCGTCTGCGAGAACAACCACTACATGGAGTACACCGCGATCGAGGCGGTCACCGCCGTCAGGCGCCCGGCCGCGGACCGCGCCCCCGCCTACGGCCTCGAGCCGATCGTCGTGGACGGCAACGACGTCGAGGCGGTCTACCGCACCGCCCGGGCAGCCATCGGCAAGGCCCGCGACGGCGGCGGCCCCGCCCTGATCGAGGCCGACACCTACCGCCACGGCGGCCACTCGCGGGCGGACCCCGGCAAGTACCGGCCGGAGGAAGAGGTCGCCGGCTGGCTGGCGAAGGACCCGATACCGCGGTACCGGGCGGTCCTCCTGCGCCGCGGCGTCGCCGAGGCGGTCCTGGCCGAGATCGAGAAGACCGCGCGCGAGGCCGTCGACCGCGCCACCGACGAGGCCAAGGCGGGCCCGGAGCCGCGCCTTGAGCTGGCCGCGACCAACGTGTGGGCCGACGGCGGCCACTCCTGGCGGAACTGAATGGACGTGATCATGCCCCGGATGGGCGAGACCGTCGACGAGGGCACGGTGAACGAGTGGTTCAGGCAGGTCGGCGACCAGGTGGCCGAGGGCGAGCCGCTGCTGGAGATCGGCACCGACAAGGTGGACACGGAGGTGCCCGCCCCGGTCGCGGGCACGCTGGCCGAGATCCGGGTGAAGGCCGGGGAGACGGTCCCCGTCGGAGCGGTGCTGGCGGTGATCAAGTGAATTTTTATCCCGAACGGAGGCGTGGTGACTGTAATCACCTACCGTGAGGCCGCGGCACGTGCGATAGCGCAGGAGATGCGCCGTGACGACAGCGTCGTCTTCCTCGGCGAGGACGTGGCGGCCGCCGGCGGGGTGTTCAAGGCCACGGTCGGACTGCTCGAGGAGTTCGGCAGCAGGCGCGTGCGTGACACCCCGATCAGCGAGCAGGCGATCCTCGGCGCGGCCGTCGGCGCGGCGATGACCGGGCTGCGGCCGATCGCGGAGATCATGTTCAGCGACTTCTTCGCGGTCTGCTGGGACCTCATCGCCAACGAGATGGCCAAGATCAGGTACATGTCGGACGGCCAGGTCAGCCTCCCGCTTGTGGTCAGGACGGCGAACGGCGCGGGCGTGCGGTTCGGCGCGCAGCACTCCCAGTCGGTGGAGAACTGGGCGATGATGGTGCCCGGCCTCAAGGTCGTGGCCCCGTCCACCCCCAGGGACGTCATCGGGCTGCTCGCGGCCGCGGTCCGCGACCCCGACCCGGTGATCTTCTTCGAGCACAAGGGGCTGTACTCGAGCAAGGGCGAGGTGCCAGACGGCGAGATCACCGACGAGCTCGGCAGGGCCGCCGTCGCGCGCGAGGGCACGGACGCGACGATCGTCGCGCTGGCCGCGATGGTGCCGCGGGCGCTGCGGGCGGCGGAGATCCTCTTCTCCGGCCACGGCATCGACGCGACGGTGATCGACGTCCGGTCGCTGGTGCCGCTGGACGTCACGACGATCCTGGGGTCCGTGGGACGGACCGGGCGGCTGTTCACCGTCGAGGAGAACCCGCGGCTGTGCGGCTGGGGCGCCGAGATCGCCTCGATCGCGGCGGAGGAGGCGTGGGGAGCGCTGACCGGCCCGATCACGCGGATCACCACGCCGCACATCCCGCTGCCCGCCGCCGACGCCCTGGAGGACCACGTCGTACCCTCAGTAGACCGGATCACCGAAACCGTCATTAAAGCCATGGAGAGGTAACGATGACGTCTACTGTCGCCGAACTCACCGGCATCGACGTACCGACTGGCCTGCTGATCGGCGGCGAGTGGAGCGGCGGACGGGGGAGCGGGACGTTCCCCGTGCTCGACCCGGCGACCGAGGAGCCGGTCACCGAGGTCGCGGACGGCACGGTCGAGGATGCCCTGGACGCGGTCGGCGCCGCGCACGCCGCGCTGCCCGGCTGGGCGGCGACGCCGCCCAGGCAGCGGGCTGAGATCCTGCGCGCCACGTTCGAGCTCATGACCGAGCGGGCCGAATCGCTGGCCAGGCTGATGTCCCTGGAGAACGGCAAGTCGCTGCGCGACGCCAGGGGCGAGGCCGCGTACGCCGCCGAGTTCTTCCGCTGGTACGCCGAAGAAGCCGTCAGGATCGAGGGCACGCTGATGCGGGCGCCGAACGGGGCGAACCGGATCATGACGCTGCGCCAGCCGATCGGCGTCGCCGTGCTCGTCACGCCGTGGAACTTCCCGGCGGCGATGGCCACCCGCAAGATCGGCCCGGCGCTCGCGGCGGGCTGCACGGTGGTGCTGAAGCCGGCCGGGGAGACGCCGCTGACCGCGCTGGCGATCGCCGGGATGCTCGCCGAGGCCGGGGCGCCTGACGGCGTGGTCAACGTGCTGACGTCCCGCAAGTCCGGGGCGACGGTCTCGGCGATGCTGAACGACCCGCGGGTCCGCAAGCTGTCGTTCACCGGATCCACCGAGGTCGGCCGCATCCTGCTGCGGGAGGCGGCGGAGACCGTGGTGAACTGCTCGATGGAGCTCGGCGGCAACGCGCCGTTCATCATCTTCGAGGACGCCGACATCCCCGCCGCGGTCGAGGGCGCGATGATCGCGAAGATGCGCAACGGCGGCGAGGCCTGCACGGCCGCGAACCGGTTCTACGTGCACGAGGCGGTCGCCGGCGAGTTCACGGCGGCGTTCTCGCGGCGGCTGGCCGCCCTGGTGGTCGGCCCGGGCCTCGAGGAGTCCACGGAGGTCGGGCCGCTGGTCAACCAGCCCACCAGGTCCAAGGTCGCCGAGCTGGTGACCGACGCGGCGGACTCCGGCGGCACGGTCGTCACCGGCGGCCGGGCGCCGGCGCGGCGCGGGTACTTCTACGAGCCGACGCTGATCGACGAGGTGCCCGCCGAGGCGGCGATCCTGGGCACAGAGATCTTCGGCCCGGTCGCGCCAGTGGTCCGGTTCGCCGACGAGGCCGACGCGATCCGCTGGGCCAACGCCACCGAGTTCGGCCTGGTCTCCTACGTGTACACCCGCGACCTGAGCCGCGGGCTGCGGGTGTCCGAAGCCCTGGAGGCAGGCATGGTCGGGCTTAACCGCGGCCTGGTCTCCGACCCGGCCGCGCCGTTCGGCGGCGTCAAGCAATCCGGCATCGGCCGCGAGGGCGCGCACGAGGGGCTGCTTGAGTACACGGAAACGAAGTACATCGCCACGAACTGGTGACGCGGCACGGGGAGCGGGCCGGATCGGGCGCCATCTGCTCCGGCTTCCGACCCGAATGCGGTAGCTTCGATGCCGTGCCCGAGACGATGCGCCTCGATGAAGCGGCTCAGGGAGCGCCGGCGGGGCGTCGGTCCGTCTCCGGCGTGCTCGGCGACCTGTTCCCCGCCTCGGCGCCCGCCCCGCGGCGACCGCTGAGCCGCCGGGTGATCGGTGTCGCGGCGCAGGTCGCGGCGGTCGCCCTCGGTGCCCTCGTGCTGCTTGAGCGCATTCCGGGACTTCCGTCCTGGGACACCATTTACGCGGAGGACTACTGGAAGTTCTTCCCGCAGGCGCTGCAGCGGCCATGGCAGCTGTTCATCCCGTACGGCGGCTATGAGGAGCTCCTGCCGCGCGTGATCGCGCAGCTGGCGACCTACCTTCCGTTGCCGCAGGTGTCCCGCTGGGACGCGGTGTGCGGAGCCGTCATCGCGGCCGCCTGCGGCCTGTTCGTCTTTCACGCGAGCGCGGGGCATGTCCGGTCTAAGCCGCTGCGGGCCTTGCTCGGCGCCGCCGTGGTGCTGTTGCCTGTCGCGCCGATGGAGATAGCCGACAGCGCCGTCGCCGCCCCCTGGTACCTGATGCTCGCCCTGTTCTGGGCGCTGCTCTGGCGCCCGCGAACGCGTGCGGGGATGGCCGCGGCGGCGCTGGTGGCGTTCGCGGCGACCTCGAGCGAAGTGACGATGGTCCTGTTCGCGCCGCTGGTGGCGGCGCGCCTGTTCGCGCTGCGCCGCCCTCGTGAGCACGCGGTGACCGCGGGCTGGGTGGCGGGCCTGCTGGTGCAGCTGCCCGTGGTCCTGCTGGGCACCTCCGGTCAGTCCCGGCTGGCCGGCCGGCCGGAGGTCGGCCGCGCACTCGCCCTCTACGCCCACGACGTGGTGCTGACATCGATCAGCTGGCACCTGGCGGAGCGGCTGCAGTCGCTGGCCGGAAGCACCATGGCCATCGTGATCGTGGCCGCCATCCTGGCCGTCATCATCGGCTCGATCCTCCTCGCCCAGCCCGCGAGCAGGCCGTTCGTGGTGGCCGCGGTGGCGACCGGGCTTCTCTTCTACCTGTTCGACGCGTCCCTGAACCCCCATGTGCACTATCCCGCGTTCCCCGACTACGAATCCGGCTCCCGCTACACGGACCTGCCCATCTTCTTGTTCGAATGCGTCGCCATTGTCGGGGTCGACCACGTCCTGCGACGGCGCCGCAAGGCCCGCGGCCGGCGCGCGACGAGCCTGCGCGGGACGAGCCTGCGCGCAGTGGCGGCGGTCTCGGCGCTGGTCGCCGTCCTGGGAGCCGCCTGGATAGCCGACTTCAGGTACCCGGGCTACCGCAGCGAGGCGTCCTGGAATTGGGGTCCCATCGCCGCCACGTGGCTGCACGACTGCGCGCTGTCCGCATCCGGCGAGATCACCGTGCATACGGCGGCGCAAACCTGGACCCTCCCGTGCGACCGGATACGCCCGTAGCCGGGCGCGCGGCCAACCATGGCCCCGGGGGTTCACCGCCCCCCGCGCGTATCTACCATGACAAGACGTTCATCATCTTGACGGGACGAGAATCTGCCAGCCGGTCCGAGCGAAGAATGACCGAATACGGGCGGTAATCCCGGTATGGTAGGTGCCCGGGCTGTCAGCCGGGACGCGCGTTATGACAAGCGGAGGTAGGAGCGATGGCGGGATCGCCTGCAGGCGACCAGTTCGACCGCGATGTGGTTGTCATCGGTGGATGTGGCCACGTGGGCCTGCCGCTCGCGATCGCGTTCGCCGATCGCGGCGCCCGGGTCGGCATCTACGACGTGAGCGAGGCCGCCGTCGCCACGGTGAACGCCGGCACGCTGCCGTTCGACGAGCCCGGGGCCGCCGGGGTGCTGGCGCGGGTGGTTTCCGCCGGCCGGCTCCAGGCCTCGTCCGACCCGTCGATCGTGGGCTCCGCCGAGCACGTCGTCGTGGTGATCGGAACGCCAGTCGATGAGCACCTCAACCCCGACCAGCAGGCGATCCCGGCCGCGCTTGGCGGCTGCGCGGACTACCTGCGCGCCGGCCAGCTGCTCGTGCTGCGGTCCACTGTCTTCCCCGGGGTCACGGCGCTTGTGGAGAAGATGATCGCCGGCCGCGGCACCGAGATCGAGGTGGCGTTCTGCCCGGAGCGGATCGCCGAGGGCAAGGCGATGACCGAGCTGTTCGAGCTGCCGCAGATCGTCTCCGCCCGCACGCCGCGGGGCCTGGAGCGCGCGAGGAAGCTGTTCGGCCTGCTGACCGACAGCATCGTGGAGCTGTCGCCGGAAGAGGCCGAGCTGGCCAAGCTGTTCACGAACGTGTGGCGGTACATCAAGTTCGCGGCGGCCAACCAGTTCTACATGATGGCCAACGACCGCGGGCTCGACTTCGAGCGCATCCGCAAGGGGCTCAGCCAGGACTACCCGCGGGCCGCGGACATGCCCGGCGCGGGGTTCGCCGCCGGGCCGTGCCTGTTCAAGGACACGATGCAGCTCGCCGCGTTCAACAACAACCAGTTCGCCCTCGGCCACACCGCGATGACGATCAACGAGGGGCTGCCGCTGTACCTGGTGCACCGGCTCGAGCAGCGGTTCGACCTCGCGTCGATGACCGTCGGGATCCTGGGCATGGCGTTCAAGGGCGGCTC
>JASHPP010000404.1 GCA_030038035.1 Trebonia sp. | reverse complement strand
ACCACGGCAAGACGACGCTTACCGCGGCGATCACCAAGGTGCTGCACGACAAGTACCCGGATGTCAACCCCTTCTACGCCTTCGACCAGATCGACAACGCGAAGGAAGAGAAGGAGCGCGGCATCACGATCTCGATCTCGCACGTCGAGTACCAGACCGAGAAGCGGCACTACGCGCACGTCGACTGCCCGGGTCACGCCGACTACATCAAGAACATGATCACGGGCGCCGCGCAGATGGACGGCGCGATCCTCGTGGTCGCCGCCACCGACGGCCCGATGCCGCAGACCCGCGAGCACGTGCTGCTGGCCCGCCAGGTCGGCGTCCCCTACATCGTGGTCGCCCTGAACAAGTGCGACATAGTGGACGACGAGGAGATCCTCGAGCTTGTCGAGCTCGAGGTCCGCGAGCTGCTCACCGAGTACGAGTTCCCGGGCGACGACGTCCCCGTCATCCGCGTCGCGGCCTATCCGGCGCTGAACGGCGACGAAAAGTGGGCCGAGACGGTCCTCGAGCTCATGAACGCCGTCGATGACTCCATCCCTGAGCCGGTCCGCGAGGTCGACAAGCCGTTCCTGATGCCGGTCGAGGACGTGTTCTCGATCACCGGCCGCGGCACCGTGGTGACCGGCCGCATCGAGCGCGGTCGCATCCACACCGGCGAGACCGTCGACATCATCGGCATCAAGGAGAAGGCGGCCTCCACCACCGTCACCGGTGTGGAGATGTTCCGCAAGATCCTGGACGAGGGCCAGGCCGGCGACAACGTGGGCCTGCTGCTGCGCGGGGTCAAGCGCGAGGAGGTGGAGCGCGGCCAGGTCATCATCAAGCCGGGCACCAACACCCCGCACACCGAGTTCGAGGGTCAGGTCTACATCCTGTCCAAGGACGAGGGCGGCCGGCACACGCCGTTCTTCAACAATTACCGGCCTCAGTTCTACTTCCGCACCACCGACGTGACCGGCGTGGTCAACCTGCCCCAGGGCACGGAGATGGTGATGCCGGGTGACCGCACCGACATGACGATTCAGCTCATCCAGCCGATCGCCATGGAAGAGGGGCTGAAGTTCGCGATCCGGGAAGGCGGCCGCACCGTCGGCGCCGGCCGGGTCACCAAGATCCTGAAGTAGGCGAAGTTTCGGCGGCCGGGCCGCTACGGGCCCGGCCGCCGAAACATGTCAGCCCCCGAGGGGTTCGGGGGGAACGGCTTCCCCCCGAGCGAGGGGTCACCGGGGGTCGGCCCCCGGGGGCAAGCACAGACAGCGGCCCGCAAGAGAAGCAGAGGAACCGAGGCCACAATGGCGGGACAGAAGATCCGCATCCGGCTCAAGGCATATGACCACGAGGTCATCGACAGCTCGGCGCGCAAGATCGTCGACACGGTGACCCGTACCGGCGCGCGCGTCGCCGGTCCCGTGCCGCTGCCCACCGAGAAGAACGTGTACTGCGTCATCCGCTCGCCGCACAAGTACAAGGACTCGCGCGAGCACTTCGAGATGCGGACGCACAAGCGCCTGATCGACATCATCGATCCAACGCCGAAGACGGTCGACTCGCTGATGCGGCTCGACCTGCCGGCCGGTGTCTACATCGAGATCAAGCTCTGAGGACTCACTGATCATGGCAATGACAGGGATCCTGGGCACCAAGCTTGGCATGACCCAGGTCTTCGACGAAACCGGGCAGGTGGTACCTGTCACGGTGGTGCAGGCTGGCCCGTGCGTGGTCACGGCCGTCCGCACGCCGGACAAGGACGGGTACTCCGCTGTCCAGATCGGGTTCGGGGAGATCGATCCCCGCAAGGTCACCAAGCCGGTGGCCGGCCTGTTCGAGAAGGCCGGGGTGACGCCACGCCGCTATGTCGCCGAGATCCGCACCCAGGACGCATCCACCTACCAGCTCGGCCAGGAGGTCACGGCCACCCTGTTCGAGGCAGGGCAGCGCGTCGACGTCACCGGCAAGTCCAAGGGCAAGGGCACGGCCGGCGTCATGAAGCGGCACGGCTTCCGCGGCCTGTCGGCCTCCCACGGGACGCAGCGCAAGCACCGCTCGCCCGGGTCGATCGGGGCGTGCGCCACTCCGGGCCGGGTCTTCAAGGGCGTCCGGATGGCGGGCCGGATGGGCGCCGCGCGGACCACCGCGCAGAGCCTGACCGTGCACGCAGTGGACAGCGACAAGAACCTGCTGCTGATCAAGGGCGCGGTGCCTGGTCCGCGCGGCGGGCTCGTCGTGGTGCGCTCCGCGGCGCGAGAGGGGAATCGATGACCAGCGTAAACGTCGTCTCGCCGTCCAGCGAGACGGTCGGCACCGTCGAACTGCCCGATGCGATCTTCGCGGCGCAGGTCAACATCCCGCTGATGCACCAGGTCGTCGTGGCGCAGCGCGCGGCCGCCAGGCAGGGTACCCACGCGACGAAGACCCGCGGGATGGTGCGCGGCGGCGGCAGGAAGCCGTACCGGCAGAAGGGCACCGGCCGGGCACGGCAGGGCTCGATCCGTGCGCCGCAGTTCACCGGCGGCGGCACGGTGCATGGCCCGCAGCCGCGGTCCTACGCCCAGCGCACCCCGAAGAAGATGAAGGCCGCCGCGCTGCGCGGCGCGCTGTCTGACCGGGCCGCCAATGAGCGCGTGTACGTCGTAACCACGTTCATCGAGGGTGACGTGCCGTGCACGAAGGACGCGCTGGCGGTGCTGAACGCGGTGACAGGCGGCGCGACGAGGAACATCCTCGTGGTCACGCTGAGCGACGACGAAATCAACTGGAAGTCGCTGCGCAACGTTCCCGCCGTGCACCTGCTCGCCGAGGACCAGCTCAACACCTACGACGTGCTCGTCAGCGATCACGTGGTCTTCACCGAGGCCGCGCTGCGCGCGTTCGTCGAAAGGGGCTCGGAGTGAACAAGCAGTACAACCCGAGGGACATCCTGCTGCGTCCGGTGGTTTCGGAGAAGAGCTACGGCCTTCTCGACGAGGGCAAGTACACGTTCGTCGTCGCTCCGCGCGCCAACAAGACGCAGATAAAGATGGCGGTCGAGGAAGTGTTCCGGGTCAAGGTGACCGGTGTGAACACGCTCAACCGGCAGGGCAAGCGGCGCCGGACCCGGCAGGGCTGGGGCAAGCGGGCTGATACCAAGCGCGCGATCGTCACCCTGGCCGAGGGCGACCGGATCGACATCTTCGGCGGACCGGTTAGCTAAGGAGACGCAGGTGGGAATCCGTAAGTACAAGCCGACCACCCCGGGCCGGCGCGGCGCCAGCGGCTCCGACTTCTCCGAGATCACCCGGAGCGAGCCGGAGAAGTCGCTGGTTCGCCCGCTGCACAGCAAGGGCGGCCGGAACGTGCACGGGCGGGTCACCGCGCGGCACCAAGGCGGCGGGCACAAGCGCGCCTACCGGCTGATCGACTTCAGGCGGCACGACAAGGACGGCGTTCCGGCCAAGGTGGCGCACATCGAGTACGACCCGAACCGGACGGCACGAATCGCGCTGCTGCACTACGTGGACGGCGAGAAGCGCTACATCCTGGCGCCGCAGGGCCTGTCCCAGGGCGACCGGGTGGAGAACGGCCCGGGCGCGGACATCAAGCCAGGCAACGCGCTGCCGCTGCGCTCCATCCCGACCGGTACCGTCATCCACGCCATCGAACTTCGTCCCGGTGGCGGTGCGAAGATCGCGCGCTCCGCGGGCGCCGGGGTCCAGCTCCTGGCCAAGGAGGCCGGCTACGCGACGCTGCGCATGCCGTCGGGCGAGATCCGGCGGGTCAGCGTGGAGTGCCGCGCGACCGTGGGCGAAGTCGGCAACGCCGAGCAGGGCAACATCAAACTCGGCAAGGCGGGCCGCAACCGCTGGAAGGGCAAGCGGCCGTCGGTGCGCGGCGTGGCCATGAACCCGGTCGACCACCCGCTCGGCGGTGGCGAGGGCAAGAGCTCTGGCGGTCGCCACCCGGTCAGCCCGTGGGGTAAGCCGGAAGGCCGTACCCGGCGGGCGCATAAGCCCAGTGACCGGCTGATCAGCCGCCGCCGCGGCAAGAACAAGCGGTAGGGAGCAGCCTGTAATGCCTCGTAGCCTTAAGAAGGGCCCCTTCGTCGACGACCACCTGATGAAGAAGGTGGACGTGCAGAACGACAGGGGCACCAAGACCGTCATCAGGACCTGGTCCAGGCGATCGATGATCGTGCCTGCGATGCTGGGGCACACGATCGCCGTGCATGACGGCAGGAAGCACATCCCGGTGTTCATCACCGAGTCGATGGTGGGTCACAAGCTCGGCGAGTTCGCGCCCACGCGGACCTTCCGATCTCACGTCAAGGACGACCGGCGCAGCCGCCGCTAGCAGGAGGAATGATGGAAGCCAGGGCAATGGCGCGGTACGTCCGCGTCACGCCGCGGAAGGCCCGCCGGGTGGTGGACTTGATCCGCGGGCTGCCCGCCGACCAGGCGCAGGCCGTGCTGGCCTTCGCGCCGCAGTCGGCAACCGACCCGGTCGGCAAGGTGCTCGCGAGCGCGATCGCCAATGCCGACGCCAGGGGCGGGCGGGCCGACCGCGGCATGCTGTGGGTGCGCCGGGCGTGGGTGGACGAGGGACCGACACTCAAGCGTTTCAGGCCGCGCGCCCAGGGCCGCGGCTACCGGATCTACAAGCGCACCAGCCACATCACGGTCATCGTGTCAGATGACGCCGAGGGAGGGACCCGCTAGTGGGCCAGAAGGTGAACCCGCACGGGTTCCGGCTCGGCATCACCACGGACTTCAAGAGCCGCTGGTACGCCGGGAAGCTGTACAAGGAATACGTGGCCGAGGACGTGGCGATCCGGCGGATGCTGCAGCGCGGCATGGAACGGGCCGGCATCTCCAAGGTGGAGATCGAGCGGACCAGGGACCGGGTACGGGTGGACATCCACACCGCCCGGCCCGGGATCGTCATCGGCCGCCGCGGTGCCGAGGCCGACCGCATCCGCGGTGACCTGGAGAAGCTGACCCAAAAGCAGATCCAGCTGAACATCCTCGAGGTGAAGAACCCGGAGACCGACGCGCAGCTGGTCGCCCAGGGCGTCGCCGAGCAGCTATCCAGCCGGGTGTCGTTCCGGCGGGCCATGCGCAAGGCGATCCAGAGCGCGATGAAGGGCGGCGCGAAGGGGATCCGGGTGCAGTGCTCGGGGCGCCTGGGCGGTGCCGAAATGTCCCGGAGCGAGTTCTATCGTGAGGGCCGGGTGCCGCTGCACACGCTGCGCGCGGACATCGACTACGGCTTCTACGAGGCCCGTACCACCTTCGGCCGGATCGGCGTGAAGGTCTGGATCTACCGTGGCGAGGCGCCGACAAGCAGGGCCGGCCGTGAGGCGCAGCAGGCCGCGCTGCGGGCCGCTGCCCAGCAGCGGACCCCGCGCGGGCCACGCGAGCCGCAGCGGCGGCGCAGGACGGCCGAAGGCGAGGAGGGCTGAGCCATGCTCATTCCGCGCAGGGTCAAGCACCGCAAGCAGCACCGTCCGCACCGGACGGGTAACGCCACCGGCGGGACCCGCGTCGCGTTCGGCGAGTACGGGATCCAGGCGCTTGAGCACGCGTACGTGACCAACCGGCAGATCGAGGCCGCCCGTATCGCCATGACGCGGCACATCCGCCGTGGCGGGAAGGTGTGGATCAACATCTTCCCTGACCGGCCGCTGACGAAGAAGCCGGCCGAGACCCGGATGGGCTCGGGCAAGGGATCGCCGGAATGGTGGATCGCCAACGTCAAGCCGGGACGGGTCATGTTCGAGCTGTCCGGGGTCGCGGAGCCCGTTGCCAAGGAGGCGCTGCGCCGCGCGATCCACAAGCTGCCCATGAAGTGCCGGGTCGTCAAGCGTGAAGTGGGTGAGGGCTGATGGCTAGCGGCACGACTGCCCAGCTGCGGGTCTCCACCGAGGAGGAACTGCAGCACAAGCTGGCCGAGGCGAAGGCGGAGCTGTTCAACCTGCGCTTCCAGGGCGCCACCGGGCAGCTGGAAAGCCACGGCAGGCTGCGGGCGGTGCGCAAGGAGATCGCCCGCATCTACACGGTGATGCGCGAGCGCGAGCTCGGGATCATCACCCTGATCGAGGAATCCGACGAGCCAGAGGCGCCGCAGCCGCAGCCGCCGGCGGCGGCCGCCGAGCCGGCTGCGGCCCAGGATGACGCGGCCGATGACGAAGCAGCCGAGGAGGTCGGCACGTGAGCGAGGACGCCACCGGCGGTACCGCTGTTACCCGCGGATATCGCAAGGGCAGAGAGGGCCTCGTGGTCAGCGACAAGATGGACAAGACCGTCGTCGTCGAGGTCGAGGACCGCGTGAAGCACCCCAAGTACGGCAAGGTGTTGCGCCGTACCAAGAAGTACAAGGCACACGACGCCACCAACGCCTGCGGCGTCGGCGACCGCGTGCTGCTGACGGAAACCCGGCCCCTGTCGGCGACCAAGCGCTGGCGTGTAGCCGAGATCCTAGAGAAGGCGAAGTAACGACATGATCCA
>JASHPP010000403.1 GCA_030038035.1 Trebonia sp. | reverse complement strand
AGGTCGCCGCCCACCTCGAGTCGGCCCGACTGCTCGAGCCTGCCGGCCTTCACCGGCTCGAAGCCGGCCGCCCGGATCAACCGCTCGACTTCCTCGCCCGCACGGTCGTCGTCGGTCACGTAGAACAGGACCGCCGACTCCGGCGACCGGTTACTGGAGGACTCGAAGAGATCGGCCGACAGGGTTCCAAACGCCATGGCCAAGTGGGTCCCCGCCGGCAACCACCCGGCCACGACCTTCCCAGAGGATTGCCCTTCCGGCAGGATGCGTGAGACGTTACCTTGCGCGTCGGTGCTGAGCGGGTTGCTCGGAACGACCACGAGCTTGCCGGCTAGCGAGTCGGCGATCTCGTCTATGACGGCCTTCAGTACGGTAAACCGCAGCGCGAGGACGACGGCATCGACGCCTTGCAACACGTCGCGGTTGCCGGCGGCGACGACCGCAGCCCGGCCGATCTGTGCCGCCAGTGTTCGTGCCGACTCCTTGTTGGTGCTCGAGAGCAGCAGGGTCTCGCCGCCCGAGGCGAGGTGGCGGGCGATGACCGATCCGATCCCTCCAGTGCCGATGACCGCGGTGGTCACGACCGGAACCTCCTCACCCGGACTCCCCTCGGCTTGTACTCGATGGCCAGTCAGCGGGTGACCAGTCGCCCTGTGGGTCCGTGGTTTGCCCCACCTCGATCAGATGACCGTCGGGATCGCGGATGTAACAGCGCTTCTCAAACTCGTGCTGTTTCGGCGGCGTCAGGAATTGAGCGCCCCGGGCGCTCCATTCGGCGTACACGGCCTCGATGTCTTTGACCCGGATGTTGAGGAAGCTGCTGACCCGGTCGGGGTCGCGTGGCGTCTGCAGGGTGACGGTGGGCTTGTCATCGGTCGGGCCTCCGCCGACATTGATGATGATCCAGCAGTTGGATAGCGCGACGTAGGTCAGCCCTCCGGGGCCAGAGAAGGCTACCCGGCCGCCGAGAACGTCGGTGTAGAAGCGCCGGGAGCGCTCCACATCGTCTGAGACGATGAAGTGGGCCAGCACAATGTCCTCTGAGGGCGGTGGGAACTCGGCCATCTGGCACCTCCGCCGGTTTGGGTTTCCGCCACGCTTCCGACGGATGCGGGGCGTATGGGTTGCCCCGCCGCATGGCCAGAGTACGCCCACGGCTCCCGGCGGCCTGATCCATGGCACGCTCCTGCCGCCGGCTCCGAGCCGGACGTGTGGACATGAGCCCTGACGGGCACCCCTATCGGCAGGCACACAGGCGTGTCCTGGTAACGGACAGGTCCTTGGGGCAAACCGACACGAGCACCGTCGGGGCGACGCTCGTCGCGACGGATGAGAGGCGGCCATCGCGTGCGTTCCGACATCGTCCCCGGCGGCATCTTCCCCGATTATGCGCTGCCCGACCACACCGGCACCGTCCGCACGCTGAGCGAGCTTCAGGGCCGCGATCCGCTGATCCTCACCCTGGCGCGCGGCAACTACTGCCCGAAAGAGCACCAGCAGCACCTGGAGTTGGCGGCCAACTACCCAAAGATCGCGGTGGCCTACACCCAGGTCGCCACCATCGCCACCGACGACCATCACACCCTGCAGGAGTTCCGCGCCTCGGTGGGCGCCCAGTGGACCTTCCTGTCCGATCCCGGCCGGACCGTCCAGCAGGACCTCGACATCGCCGAGTACACCGACCCCGAGCACAACCCCATGATCCCGCACACGCTGGTGCTCAAGCCGGGGCTGGTCATCCACAGCGTCTACAACGGCTACTGGTTCTGGGGCCGCCCGTCGTTCTACGACCTGTGGCATGACCTGCGCGCCGCCACCCGCGAGATCCGCCCGGATTGGGATCTCAGCACCCCGGGTCTTCGTGAAGCCTGGGACGCCGGCGACTACTCGAAGTTTCACGGCTGGGACCGGCGGTCCCCGGCGTCGGCGCCGACCTCGTACGTCGAGCCGGACAAGGGGTGAACGCGATGCGCACCCCGGTGTGCGAGCTGCTCGGGATTGAACAGCCGATAGTCCTGGCGCCCATGGTTGCGGTTCCCCGGCTGGCCGCGGCGGTCTCGAATGCCGGCGCGCTCGGCATGCTGACCCTGACGTGGTCGGACGACGTCGGAGCCGTGGTCCGGGAGACGGCGGCGCTGACCGCGCAGCCGTTTTCCGGCAACCTCGTACTCACTGAAGATCGGCACCATCGCCTTGACCAGGCCCTCGACGCCGGCTTGCGGATCGTGTCGTTTTTCCTGGGTGATCCCAGCGGCTACATCGAGCAGGTCCACGACGCCGGGGGGATTGTCCTGCACACGGTCGGCACGGCCGAGGAAGCACGGCGGGCCGTCGCGTCCGGTGTGGACGTGGTCGTCGCGCAGGGCTGGGAGGCCGGCGGGCACGTGTGGGGTACCGTCGCGACACTTCCACTTGTACCAGCGGTGGTGGACGCGGTGGCGCCGGTGCCGGTGATCGCGGCCGGCGGAATCGGCGATGCCCGCGGCGTCGCCGCGGTGCTCGCCCTGGGCGCCCAGGCCGCGTGGCTGGGCACGCGGTTCCTGCTGGCCGAGGAGATGCCGATCCATGAGGACTACCGGCACCGACTCATAGCCGCGACCGAAACCGATCCGCAGCGGTACCCGAACCTGTACTCGGTCGGGTGGCCCGACTCTCCCCACCGCGCCCTCCGCAACTCGACCGCCGATGCCTGGCAGGCCGCAGGCCGTCCCCCACTCGCACAGCGGCCGGGAGCGGGCGAGGTGATCGCACACTTTGCCTCGGGCGAAGCAATCGTCCGGTACGAGCCGGCGCCGCCGATGACCGGGACCACAGGTGACATCGAAGCGCTGTCTATGTGGGCCGGGCAAGGCGTCGCGCTTGCGAGGAAGTCGCAGCCAGCGGCGGACATCGTGGCCGACCTCACCTCGCTGCTGTGATTCGGGACGGAAGCGCTCGGACCGCTGTCGAGCGGCGCCGTGAAACCCTGCAGGCGGCGGCCCGCTCAGCGATGGAGGATCAACATGGAGTACCTCGTCACGATGACAACTCATGTACCGGACGGGACGCCGGGGCAGGCGGTCGACGATGTCCGTGCCCGCGAGGCCGCACATTCGCGTGACCTGGCCGCGGAGGGCCGGCTGGTGCGGTTGTGGCGCCCGCCGCTGCAGCCGGGCGAATGGCGCAGTCTCGGCCTGTTCGCCGCCGCCGACGCCGGTCAGCTCCAGCAGACCCTGGCTTCGATGCCATTGAAGATCTGGCGAACCGACCAGGTGACGCCGCTCGCGCCGCACCCCAACGACCCGGGCCCGGGCACCCGGCCAGGCCGGTCAGGCACCGAATTCCTGGCCACCTTCGTGATCACGATCCCGGACGGCACGCCCCGCCAAGCGGTGGAAGAGGCCGAGGCGCGCGAGGCCGTACGCGCACGCGAACTGGCTGACCAGGGACACCTCGAGCGGCTGTGGGCACTTTCTGGTCACAGGCGCGCTCTAGGCTTGTACCGGGCCGGCGACAGCGCGGAGATGCAAGCCATTGTGAAGGCGCTTCCGCTCGACCCGTGGATGACGGCGGAACTCACGCCGCTCACGCCGCACCCGAGCGATCCCGCGGCCGTGAGCAGCCGAGACCGGAGAAAGCCGTGACCGAAACGGAGCAGAAGGTAGCCATCATCACGGGCGGCTCGCAGGGAATCGGCGCCGGCCTGGTCGACGGGTACCGGCAGCGAGGCTGGGCGGTCGTGGCGAATTCGCTCAGCATCCAGCCGTCGAAGGACCCGGGCATCCTCACGGTGCAGGGCGACGTCTCCGAACAGGCCACTGCCGACCGGATCATCGGCCAGGCGCTCGATCGCTTCGGCCGCGTCGACACCCTGGTCAACAACGCGGGCGTCTTTCTCGCCAAGCCCTTCACGGACTACACCGCCGAGGATTACGCGCTGGTCACCGGTGTCAACCTGGCCGGATTCTTCTGGCTGACCCAGCGCGCCATCGGCCGGATGCTCAAGCAGCACGGCGGTCATGTCGTCAATGTCAGCGCCAGCATCGCGGCCCACGCAGACGCCGTGGAGCCGACCGCGCTGACCGCGCTGACCAAGGGCGGCCTCGCCGCAGTCACTAAATCGCTGGCCGTCGAGTATGCCTCCCGCGGCGTTCGCGTCAATGCCGTCGCACCGGGCATCACCCAGACCCCGCTGCACCCGGCCGAGTCCTACGCGCCAGAAGCACTCGCGGGGAAACTGCCACCGCTCGGGCGCGTGGGCCAGGTCAGTGACATCGTGGACGGCGTTCTATACCTGGAATCAGCGCCGTACGTCACCGGAGAGATCCTGTACATCGACGGCGGCCGGACCGCGTGATCGCCGGTGCAGTGAACTGCCGCTCGATCTTTCATCGGGACAGGCTCGCGGCCTGAGCCGCCATCGGCCGGGTCGGTGGCGGCATGTCCGCTATCTGCATGTGCAGCGCCGTCAGTGCCGCGTTGTAGATCCCGGAGAAGCTGGGGAAGGGCTGGATCATGTCGCTCAGCACCTCGACCGGGACGTGCGCGCGGATGGCAAGCGTGGCCTGCTGAAGCCACTCGCCGGCCTCTGGCCCGAGGGCGTAAGCGCCGGTGAGCCGCTGGCCGTCGCTGAGCAGTGTCAGGAAGCCATTGGATTCGGCGTAGGCGTGGGTATAGGTGGCGATCTTCGGCTCTTCTGACAGCAGCGCGGTCGCCGTGTACTTCGCTTCGGCCGCGCCCACCGCCGCGGCCTGCGGATCGGTGTAGGCGACACGGGGAACGGCTTCGTAGTTCGCCGGACGCGCCTCGCCGGCGATGTTCGCCGCGACGACATCGCCCTCGTACTCGCCGACATGGGTGAGCGGCCAGATGCCGTTGACGTCCCCGATGGCCCAGAGCCGCTCGCCCGCGCGCAGATAGTCGTCAACCGGGATGCCCCGGTCGGGGTCGGCCGTTACACCGACGGTTTCCAGGCCGATCCCGGCGACGCGCGGGCGCCGGCCAGTCGCGACGAGCAGCCGGTCGCCCCGAAGCTCAGGGCCGTGATCGAAACCCAGGACGTAATCGTCACCTTCCCGCCGTGCCCCGGTGGCCCGCTTCCCGAGTACCAGCTCGATCCCGTCCTGACGCAGCGCCTCGCCCAGCGCCTGACCCAGCAGCGCGGCCTCGCGCGGCAGCACCCGCTCGGCACCCTCAATGATCACTGCCTCGCCGCCCAGGCGCCGCACGACCTGCGCAAGCTCCACTCCCGCGGCCCCGCCGCCCAGGACGAGCAGGCGCCGCGGGACGGCCTTCATGCTGGTGGCCTCGCGCGTACCCCAGACGCCCGCAAGGTCACGCAGTCCAGGGACCGGCGGGATGATCGGTTCCGCGCCCGTCGCCACGACGACGTGCTCCGCGCTGTGGCGGACGCCGTCGACTTCCACCACGCCCGTGCCAGCCAGCTTGCCCGCGCCGCGCAGCAGGTCAATGCCACGGCTTTCCAGCCATTGCTGCTGGCCGGCGTCGGAATAGTTCGACACCATGAAGTCCCGCCAGGCCAGCGCCGCTTGGATGTCAACCTGAGCGCTGGCAGCGGCCTCGCGTGCGCCATGCACCGCTTCGCCCGGGCGCAGCAGCGACTTCGACGGAATGCACGCCCAGTAGGAGCATTCACCCCCGACCAGCTCGCGCTCAACGACGGCGACGCGCAGTCCGCGGGCGGCGAGCGCCCCGGCGCAATGCTCCCCCGGCGCCCCTCCGCCGAACACGATCACGTCATAATGCGCCATCTCGGCAGCTCCGTTCTGGCCTCGTCGGCCACCAGTTACGCGTCAACCAGAGAGATGGGTGCTTCTATGTCGTCGTACATGCGGACCGCGGCCAGTCGCCCATCCTGGCCGCGTTCATAGACCGCGATGCCGGCCTGGGGCGGCAGGTCGCGGCTGCCCCAGCGAAGACAGTTGAACTCCACCGCGCAGCGCACGCCGTCATCGGTCACGACGCAGTGCTGCAGGCTGACGCCGCCGCCGGCACTGAAGCACCTAGTGAAGAACGAACGAAGTTCGACGGTGCCGCGATGGGCAAGGTGCGGGCCGATGGGCTCACGGTAGTACCCGTCCGGCGCGAAAGTGCCGACGATCGCGTCGGCGTCACCAGCGTTTAGCGCCGTCTGGTAGCGGCCGACGACATCACCAAGGCGGCCGATCCCGGGCCTGAGTATGGGAGACCTAACGTGACGCCGTCCGTCGACCGGCTGTTGGCTGCAGTAAGTGCGGAACACCACCGACCGGTCGTCAGGGGATTCGGCGACGACCGCCACCGGCCAGGCCAGTTCCGGCCCGTCGCCTGCTAGGTGCCCCAGCAGTTCTACCACCGCCCGCCCGCCGGCACTCGTGGAGGCCACGGTCTCGATCCGGGCGTGGCGTCCGGCCAGCCAGGATTGATTCTGGCTGACAAACCGGCGCAGCTGCTTGTGGCCGCGGATCTCGCCGGCGCGGGGATCATAGACCACCACCTCGCCCGGCCACACAGACTCCATAGCGTGGATGTCACCTTTGTTCAGCGCGGTGATGTACTGCGCGACCGGATCAGCCTGACCTGCGGCGCGAGTCTGCCTGCGGGCCAACTCCGCGGCACTGATGAAGTCCGGAAACCACGGCATCGCAATCCCCTTGGGCTCGCTGCCGGCCGGGCAGCTGGTCTGCAGACTGCCATCCATTGTCCTCCGGCCACCCCTACTCATCCCCACCCCTGGCCCAATGAAAGCCCCAAGCCCGCAGATAAGCTGCCCGCCGGCCCGAAAGGCGGTAGACGGGGCACCATCCAGGCCCCTCGCCCGCCGGACACCGCGCCTGACGGGGTGAACCCCCGGCGCCCTGACCGCCGTCGATCAGGCCAGCTTGAATCTCGCGCGCCACAGTGCCAGCCCGGAGATGCAGTTCCACCTGGACGTATGTCTCGGTGAACTCGCGCAGGTGAACCGCATGCTGGTCCTTCGACACCCGACGGCAAATCTCCATCTCGGTCGGCGGGCGGATCCACACCAGGCCGCGCTCAAGGTGATCACGCCACGTAGCAGCCACGGCGTATGGCAGATGGTGAAGCCCGCCTGCCCATTCACGCCGAAACGCGGACTAGGCAACCGGCCAACCGCGGAAGCCAGGCGAGATGGTCCTCCCAACGAGATCAGGATCAGCCCGCCAAACCAGAGTCCGAGCACCTGCCGGGAGTTGGTGCGATCAGGCTTCCCTGCTGACGGCCGGCGCTGCGCGCCGGCCGTCAGCAGGGATAACAATCTCGCAGCGTCGCCCGATCGGGCCAGAGTAACGGCAGGCCTGCCGGGTGCGTAAACCGTCCAGCCAGCGTCCGCCCAGACAGCCGCGTCAAGTGTGCAGCGGGCGTCGACGAGGACCGGGTGTGCCACCACGGACCGCAGCGCCGCCGGATCGATCGTCCCGTAGTCCGGCCACTCGGTGAGGTGCAGCAGCACATCGGCGTCCTCGGCGGCCTCGAGCGCCGAGGACGCGTACCGCAGCTCAGGGCACGCACTGGCGGCGTTGGCGATGGCCACCGGGTCGTGACCGGTCACGATGGCCCCGGCTTCGGCTAGCTGAGCGCAGACGTCCAGACTTGGCGAGTCGCGGATGTCGTCGCTGCCCGGCTTGAACGCCAGGCCGAGCACCGCCACCCGCGCGCCGTTCAGGGAGCCGCCAGGCGCGGCGGCGCGCGTCAGCGCCACCACCCGCTCCCGGCGGCCGGTGTTTGCCCGGTCGACCACGCCAAGCAGTGTGGACAGCGACTCCGCGCCCAGCTGGGACGCGACCGCCCTGAACGCGCGGATGTCCTTGGGCAGGCAACCGCCGCCGAAGCCCAAGCCCGGAGAGAGGAACTGGCGGCCGATCCGCACGTCGAGCCCGAGGGCCTCGGCGAGCTCGATGACGTCCGCGCCGGTCTTCTCGCATACCTCGGCGACCATGTTGATGAACGAGATCTTGGTGGCAAGGAAAGCGTTGGCCGATACCTTCACGAGTTCGGCTGTTTCGAGGCCGGTCACCAGCAGCGGTACCCCGGCTGCCAGCGGCGTGGCGTAGACCTCGCGCAGCAGCCTCTCGGCCGAGGGCCCCAGCGTGCCGAGCACGATCCGGTCCGGGGTGAGGCTGTCGGCGATAGCGTGTCCCTCGCGGAGAAACTCGGGATTCCAGGCCAGGTCGACCACCTCACCTGCCGGGGCAGCGGACCGGATCCTGGCGAGGAGCCTGCGTGCCGTGCCAACCGGCACCGTGGACTTGCCTACCACCAGGCTTTCTCTGGACAAACGCGGCGCGAGCGAGTCGGCGGCCGCGTCCAGCTGAGACAGGTCGGCCTGACCGTCCGCGAGTTGGGGCGTGCCCACGCACAGGAAGTGCACGTCGCCGAAGGCGCCGATCTCCGCATAGGAGTCGGTGAACCGCAGCCGCTTGGCATCCAGGTTCTTCCGTAGCAGCGGCTCAAGGCCGGGCTCGAAGAACGGGGCGTTCCCCGCCGCCGCTTGGGCCAGCTTCTTAGGGTCCGCGTCAATCGCGAGAACCTCGTGCCCGAGGTCCGCCATGCAGACGGCCTGCGTCAGTCCGAGATAGCCGGTCCCGACCACAGTTACCCGGACGGGCGCGACACTCATGATCACTCTCCAGCGAACTGAATATTTCTAACTAACCCGATCGACAATACAGGTTATTCTCGGGGCGCGGAGACGGACCTGAGGAAGCGGACACAATGACAGGCGTCGCGGAGGGCGGAGGTGCCGCGGCGCGGCAGGCTCCCGATCGCGCGGCGGATCCATCGACGGAACGATTGAACGCCTTCGGTGACTCGCCGACGGCGATGCGGATGCCATCAGCGCTGGCGAGGACCGTCGCCGCCGACGTGGTCGCGCTCACCGCGCGGCGACTGGTGGCCGCCAAGGATATCGCGCAACCCCGAGCGCGACCCGGTCCGCGGCGCCACCAACGCTGACGTGACCGTCGTCAGGCAGCCGCGGGCGCACGACTGGCGGACCCATCCCGATCCGTCCGGTGACATCCCGCTCGGCTGCGAGCAGGCCGCCGACTTCGCCATAGCCCACGAGGAGCCGGCCGACGGCGTCGCGTTCCAGGTCAAGTGCCGAGAACCGGCGGGAGGTCGACAGCGGTGTCCTGCGCTACCCGGACGACCGCAAGGCGCCAGTGACCGCCTTCCAGTCGCAGGCCCGTGGCAGGCCGGGCCGCCCGCCCCGGTTGAGTGCACCGGCCACACCGGGCCCGGCAGGTAGTTGCCGAGCTGCCCGATGAACAGCATGCCGACGATGCCGAGCGGGCTGAGCCTCCCCAGCGCACGGACAATCTCTTGCCACTCGCGGGCGATCTCGTACCCGCCGTAGCCGAGTGCCGCCGGCGGGAACGTCCGGCGGAGGAGCCTGGACCGTAGTATTTTCTTCATCCGGTGGTTCTCGATAATAACGATCGAAACACTGGGGTATCGCATGCGCGTACTGCTGTTCGGAACTTATGACACCAGGCTGCACCCGCGGATCAAAACGATAGCCGAGGGCCTGCGGGACCGGGGCGTCGACGTCGCCGAGTGCAACGCGCCGCTTGGCCTGGATACCGCGGCCCGTGTGAAGCTGCTGACGCAGCCGTGGCGGCTTCCGGCGCTGGCCGCCCGGCTGGCGAACCGGTGGGCGGAGCTGGCGCTCAAGTCGCGGCGCTCGCGGTGGCGGCCTGATGCGGTGGTCGTCGGTTACCTGGGCCACTTCGATGTGCACCTGGCCCGGCTGCTGTTCCCCAGGACGACGATCGTGCTGGATCATATGGTGTCCGCCAGCGGCACCGGCCAGGATCGCGGGCTCGACGGCGGGCCGCGCAAGGCGCTGCTGCGCGCTATCGACTCCGCGGCGCTGCGGGTCGCGGACGTCGTCGCGGTCGACACCCCTGAGCATCTCGAGACGCTGCCCGGACGGTACGGCGACCGCGCCGTGGTGGTGCCGGTCGGGGCCCCGTCTGCGTGGTTCGGGCCCGTATCCGATCACGCGGGGGGCGCGCTGCGCGTCGTTTTCTACGGGCTGTACACGCCGCTGCAGGGCGCGCCGGTGATCGGCGAGGCGCTCGCGCTGCTAGCGGGCAAGGAGATCGAGGTGACCATGATCGGCACCGGGCAGGACTACGCCGCCACCCGCGCGGCAGCCGAGGGCAACGACCGGGTCCGCTGGCTGGACTGGATCCCGTCCGAGGAGCTGCCCGCGCTGGTCGCCGGTCACGACGTGTGCCTGGGGATATTCGGCACCGGCGACAAGGCCCGCCGCGTGGTGCCCAATAAGGTCTTCCAGGGTGCCGCGGCGGGCTGCGCGATCGTGACCTCCGACACGGCGCCGCAGCGCAGGGCGTTCAGCGATGCGGCTGTCCTGGTGCCGCCGGGGGACGCCAAGGCGCTGGCGGAGGCGCTCGCCGGTTTCGCCGCGGACCGTGCCGCGCTCGCTGAGGCCCGTGACCGCGCCCGGTCCGTGGCCTCGGCGGCATTCGCTCCTGACGCCGTGGTGGCGCCGCTCATGCATTCGCTCGGGAGCGGACCACGAGGTCGCCGAGCAGCGCGAGCGACCCGATGATCAGCCCGGTAATGAAGACCAGCACGGTGTCGTCGGCGATGTGCACCGGGTGGTCGACCACGTCGTAGATCGCCTTCAGCCCGCCGATCGCCAGCAGCGTCAGGGCCAGCGGCATCAGCACCTTGAGGGGGTTGAAGTACATCGTCATCCGCAGGATCTGCAGGATGTACTTGTAGACGTCGGAGACGAACTTGAACTTGGACTTGCCGGCCCGCTGGGCGTAGTCGATCGGGACGTACTGGACCTCGTGGTTGTTGGACAGGAACGCCAGCGTGATCGTGGTGACGCAGGAGAACCCATCGGGCAGCAGCCGCAGGTACGGCAGCGCCACCTCGCGGCGGAACGCGCGCAGCCCCGAGTTGAGGTCCGGGATCGTCGCGCCGGCGAGCCGTTCGGCGAACTTGCGGATGAACCACTTGGCCGGCACGCGGAGGATCTTGTAGGTGCCCTGCTCGCTGGTGCGGGCGCCAACCACCTGGTCCACCGTCGGGTCCTTCTCAAGCACCCGGACCAGTTCGGGGATCCGCTCGTTGGGGTAGGTCATGTCGGCGTCGGTCCACACCACGATCTCGCCCTGCGCCCGCTGGGTACCGATCCGCCGGACGGCTCCGGAGCCTCCGTTGCGCGGCATCGGGACCACCTGCAGGCGCGGAAAGCTCGGTGCCGCCTCGCGCAGCCTCGCGAGGGTCTGGTCGGTGGAGCCGTCGTCGATGGCGAGCAGCTCGTAACTGTAGCCGCTGTCGTCCATCGCCTTCGTGATCCGGTCCACCTCGGCGATGACGTGCCCCTCCTCGTTGTAGCAGGGGAGTATGACGGTCACGAAAGGGTTCATCGGTCCTTCTCCCACATCCACACGATGATCGAGTAGGACCGGGTCGACCTCGGTACGCCGTTCAGGTCGTGGGCGTCGAACTGAGTGTGCAGGTTCATTACTTGCTCCACTGTCCCGTCTGGGTAGGGGTTGAACTCGGTTTTGGCGGAACCGAGCAGGACGGCACGCCGCCCGGTTCCGTCGATGTCCTTGATCACCTGCTTGACCTTGGTGACGGTTACGTCAGGCAGCCGGGCCGCTGGCACGCCGCAGTCGCCCCGGATGTTCTCGAGCAGCCGGTCGGCGATCGGGCCGTCGATGACCACGACGGTGGAGTCCGGCGGTATCGCGGCGCACATCTCGTCCACCGCGGTGACTTCGCCGCGGTAGGTGTTCGACTCGGTGAGGCCGCGCAGCTGCAGCCCGCCGTGGCCTAGGTGCGGCTGGAACGAGATCCACGCGGGCACCGCGACGAGCGCGACCCCGCAGCAGGCGGCGAACAGCCTCGCCGGGAGGCCGGCGTAGTCGTGTTCCTCGAGCTGCCTGGTCAGCCACGACGCTCCCCATGCCGCGAGAAGGATGCATCCGGGCAGGACGGCGGGGACCAGTCTCCTGCTCGCCCAGGGCATGTCGGGCGTGATGGCCGGGCGGATGAGGAACACCACGATCGTCCACCCGAACACCGCCAGCGGCAGCGCCCACTCCGGCTGCCGACCGCGCAGCACCCGGTACGCGAGCAGCGCCGCGCCCGCCGTGGCGGCCAGGACGATGGGCGCGCCGACCCACCAGATGATCCACTCCAGCGCATGGCGCGAGTAGTCGTACTGGGTGATGCCCGGCGGCGCGATGACTACCCGCGCCGCCGCGCCCGCCAGAACCAGCGGGGGCAGGGCAGCCGCCGCGGCGGGCAGCCAGCGCGGCCGGGGGAACCGGAATCCTCGCTGGACCGCCAGGACGGTCACCATCGTCCCGACGATCAGCACGACTATCAGCAGCGCCAGCGGTTCCACCGAGGAGATGTTGAGCTTCAGGTAGGGGCGGGCGAGGAACACCCCGTCGACGAAGCCGTAGAGCGTGCCGACGACGAAGCCGACGAACAGCGGAATCGCCTGCGGGCGACGGGCCAGCAGCAGTCCCCCGCACCAGGGCAGGATGGGCAGCGTGTCGCTGGCACCGTCCAGCCGGACCAGCAGCAGGATGCCGAGCGCGAGCCCGGCCACGGCGGCGAGCACCTGCTTGGCGCGGTCGCCGCCGGCTCGCTCCGAGTCGAGGAACAGGCATATGCCGCCGAGCAGCAGGATCTGGGCCAGCGGCTCGCTGTAGGTTGACCGGCTGGTGAGCATCTCAGGGAACGACGCCGCCAGGGCCAGCGTCGCCGCGACCGCCCAGCGCGGGCCGATCAGCCGGGCGGCCAGGCCGCCGAACGTCAGCACGGCGGCACCGCCGAGCAGCGGGCCCATGGACAGCGCGCTGGACGTCCCGCCCCACCAGTACGCGGTTCCGAGCACCATCGGCAGGCCCGCCATGAACTGCGGCACGATCACGTTGCCGACCTGAAAGAAGGCGGAGCTCTGGAACTGGACGAGGTCGCGCGCGCCGCCGAACGCCGACAGGTCCTCGGGTATGGGCAGCTTGCCGTGCTTGGCGATCCAGGTGGCGAACTGCACGTACGAGGCCGGGTCGCGGGTGACGATGACGAAGTCGGACCGGTGGTGCAGCTGGTAGGCGCAGAAACCGATCGCGATCACGACGATCGCGACCAGAGCCCAGGTCGGCGTGTCCCGGATGGGGACGCGCACTTGTTTGAGGGTGAGCGGCACGCCGATGGCGATCGCGATCGCCGTGGCGGCGATGACCGGGACGGGCTTGAATTCACCGATCAGCAGCAGCGGGAACCCAAACAGCAGGAAGAACGTCGCTACCAGCGCGGGCAGCACGGTGAGCCGGGCCAGCAGCAGCCCGGGCAGGTCGCCCGGGATTGTCATGGCGTGGCCGGCTGTCCGCTCCGACGCGGTGGCGGCCGCAGTCATCTCCTGATCCCCGGTTTGCGCATGACGAGATAACCCCCGACGGAGTAGACGGTGACGCAGCCGTGATCCTTGAGCAGCCGCACCCGTGAGACCTGGTCTTCGATGGTCGGGAAGGTGAACTCTCCGTCGCTGGTACAGGTGAGGACCCGGTCCGGATAAAGCGGCGGATCTGCGTCGCCGTCGCGCAGCAGCACCGTGTCGCCGGACGTCAGCTGCGGCACGACGTTGCTCGCCGCCTCGACGACCACGTTGTTCGGCCCGTGGTTAGCGGCGAGTACCCCGTCCTCCTGCTCCAGTTGCGGTGCCACGGCGCGGCTCCCTTCGACCCGGGCTGGTCGCTTCGCGCCTCGTCGGCGTTCCTTCCCCCGCCGCTAAGCAGCGGGCGCCGGAGGAGGCTGTCTGCTGGCAAAGCGGAACCCGATCCTCATGGTGAAACCCTGTTCAGCCCCAATTTATACAGTAAATCCGATCGGAAAGATTGGAAATCTTGGATCTGTCTGGCCCGCAGAAGCGCGTGGCCCTGCAGGCGAGCCGAGATCACGCAGATGCGGGCCGCTGATCCGGGTCGGCTGGAAGGATCCTCATGCCTGAGCCAGTGCTTTAGCCCCTCCGGGCGGGTGTCGTAACGGCAGGCACTTCGGGCCCGCGGTTGCCGTCAGCCAATCCAATGGGGAGCCCAGGGAGGACCGTCCCCTCTGGGCCAGCACTGCGGCGACTGTGGTCGCGGCGCACGTAGGCGGTGGCCACTCCGGCCACGACGAGGTCGGCGACTGTGGTGACGGCGCGGGAGACGAGCGCGATCGCGGTGGCTGGGTCGCTGCCGGCAACCGGGGCGAGGATCGCCACCATGATGACCTCCCGCACCCCGGCCCCGGCCGGGGCGAAGACCACCAGGAAGCCAGCGCACCAGGCGAAAGCGAACGCGCCGATCGCCAGCGGTAGCGCCTTGGCGACGGGCGCGCCGACCCGGATGGCGAGCAACCAGATCTGGAAGCCGTAGCAGAGCCAGGAGGCGAACGACCAGCCGAGCGAGATCGCGATCGCGCGTCCGCCGATCGGATGGTCGAGCGGGGGCCGTTTGGCCAGTCGGAGCAGTCGGCTGAAGCCCCAGTTGAGAACCTTCGGGTACAGGCAGGCCAGCAGGAACGGCGCGGCAATGAAGGCCCACTCGTACGGCGTGGAGCCGCCGCTAAGCGGCAGCGCGATGATGGCGATGATCAGGCCCGCTAGCAGCGCCATCAGCATCGTGAGCACTGACGCGCCCGCCGTGCGGTGCCGCGGCACCTTGTGCGCGGTGGCTATCTCCATCTGCGCGAGCACCGGCCAGACCGATCCAGGAAGGTACTTGCCGAGCTGGCCGACGAAGAAGATCCGCGCCGCGACCGGGACCGGGAGCGGCGAGCCGAGCCCGGTGAGCAGCGCCCGCCACGAGAGCATCGAGGTGAAGAGCGCAGCCAGCACCAGGACCAGGGCGGCGAGCGACATCGGCAGCCCGATGCGGCCAACCGCGTGCTGGATGTCCGTCCACTGCTTGCTCACCGCGTAGGCGCCGTAGCCGACCACCAGGACGACGAACCCGTACCGGAACATCCTCCCGGCCAGGAGCCTCTTCGCTAGCGCCCGCCCCGCGCGGTGCGAGCCGCCGGAAGGCGAATCGCCTGGGTCCGCGTTCCCGACAACGGTGTCTTCGTTCCCGCCCTTGCCACCGCCACCGCTCAAGGGGCTGCTCCCGTCGCTGCTATCAGGGCCGTTGCGCGCACGCTGGCCGGGCGGTCTGGCTGGGGCATGGCGTCAGGTCCCCCTAGGGTCGTGATTATAACGGCTCGGCTAAGATTACCTACTGGCCGGATCGGAATACTAGGGTATTCAACCATGTGCGCCCCAGGGTCGGCAGCGCGATATCTCGATAAATCGGCCAGCGCCGCGACCGCCGACTGTCGTTTCACGATGAGGAGCCGTATGGTCACGGGAGCGGGAAAGGCGACCCGGGATGTTGACACGATCGCCCCGCTGGCACCGAACGCCTGGTTGCGCTACGACCTGGTGGAGCGGATGCTGCCGGCTGGCATCACCGACGTCCTGGAGATCGGCTGCGGGCGTGGCGCATACGGCGTCCGGCTCGCGCAGCGTTACCGCTACGTCGGGGTCGAGCCGGACCTGGAGTCCTGCACGGTGGCCAAGCGGCGGGTCGCCGCGGCGGGGAGCGGCGAAGTCCGCAACGTCGCTGCCGAGGATCTTGGCGACGAGCAGTTCGACCTCGTCTGCGCCTTCGAGGTGCTCGAGCACCTCGAGGACGACGCGACGGCGGTGAAGCAGTGGGCGAGCCGCATCCGCCCGGGCGGATGGCTGCTCCTTTCCGTCCCTGCCGACCAGCACCGGTTCAACGCGTTCGACACGCTCGTCGGCCACTTCCGCCGCTACGACCCCGAGGTCATGGCGGCGCTGCTGACCTCCTGCGGTTTCGGCGACGTCACAGTGCGCCGGTACGGCTACCCGCTCAACTCCGTGACGGAGGCGGGCCGTGCCTACATAGGGCGGCGGCGGCTGGCCGCCGCAAGCACGGCGGCATCCTCGGTCTCGGAGCGCACCGCCGGGTCGGGGCGCGTCATGCAGCCGTCCACCGCGCTGACCGGAACGGTGACCCGGCTGGGGACCGCGCCGTTCCGCCACCTCCAGCGGCTGTTCCCTGGCAAGGGCGTCGGCCTGGTCTCGCTCGCAAGGCTCGCCGGGTAAGGTGACCGTTAAACCCACGCTGAACAGCGTGAACGACACGGCGGCTGCTAGTGGGGGCGTGCCCGCCGCGGTAGACAGCGCGCCCGAGTCCGCTGGCACGGCAGTATCCGCTGGCACGGCAGTATCCGCTGGCACGACAGTGGCAGCGGAGTCTCCGAGATCGCGCGGCGCGCTGGCCGTGACCGCCAGGCGTCTCACGTTCTGGCGCTGGACCGGGCACAAGCGCTGGGTCGCGGTGCTCACCACGCTGTTCGCGCTTTTCTACGGCGTTTTCTCCTGCACCATGTACTACACGTACCGGGTGGCAACATACGATCTGGGCATCTTCGATCAGGGGATCCGGTCGTACGCGCACTTCGGGGCCGGCATCTCGATCGCCAAGGGCCTGCACAACTTCGGCGTCGCGAACTTCTCGGTCCTCGGCGACCACTTCTCGCCGATAGACGCCCTGCTCGCGCCGCTGTACTGGATCTACAACAGCCCGTGCGACCTGCTCGTCGCCCAGGCCGTGCTGTTCGCGCTCGCCATCCCGCCGATCTGGGTGTTCACCCGTCGCGCGGTCGGCGGCGGCCGGATGGGCGTGATCGCCGCCTACGCCGTGTCCGTGGCCTACGGCCTGAGCTGGCCGATCGCGGCGGCCGCCGCGTTCAACTTCCACGAGGCCGCGTGGGCGCCGATGCTCACCGCGATCGCTCTTGAGCGGCTGCAGAAGGGCCGCCTGCGCGGCGCGCTGGTCGCGATGGCATTCCTGCTCCTGGTCAAGGAGGACATGGGCCTCGCCGTCGCGGGGATGGGGTTCGGCCTCATCGTGACCCGCCGTCTGGGCATCCCCCGCCAGCGTCTCGTCGGCCTGGGGATCGTCGTCGTCGGGCTGGTGTACACGTTCGTCGCGGTCTGGGTGTTCATCCCCGCCATGGGCGGCCGGGCCAACTACTACTGGGCCTACACCGCGCTCGGGAACAACGTCACGCAGGCGGTCGGGCACATCGCCTTGCACCCCCTTAGCTCGGCGAAACTCCTGATCACCCCGCACGTCAAGGTCCGCACAACGATCGAACTGTTCGCCCCGTTCATCTTCCTGGCGCTGCTGTCGCCGATCGTCTGGGTAGCCCTCCCGCTGCTGGCCGAGCGGATGCTGGCTAACAGGTTCGGGAACTGGTGGGTGACCGAGTACCAGTACAACTCCTACCTCATCGTCCCCATCGCGCTCGCCTCGGTCCAAGGTGCGGTGCGGCTCCAGTGGCGGGCGACGCGGATCGCGCGGAACGCACGGGTCCGGGCGTTGCTGTCGCGGGCCCGGCTCGCCGACGGGGCGCACTGGCTGGCGGGCAAGATCGCGGTGAGCTTCGCCCTCGTGTTCGGCATCTTCTCGATCGCCCTGGTACCGCACTTCGCGTTCGGGCAGATGTTCCATGCGTCCTTCTACCACCGGAACGCGACCGCGACCGCCGAGGCCGCGGCCGCGTCGCACGTCCCGAGCGGCGTCGTCGTCGCCGCCGTCAACAACATCGGCCCGCAGCTCGACACCCGCGACACCGTCTTGGTGTGGGACGGCGACGGGGAAACCCCGATCTTCACCCCCTGGGTGATCGCCAACGTGACGCAACCGCAGTTCACGTTCCCCAGCATCAAGGCGCAAGTGCAGCGCGTCGACCTGCTCCGCGCTCACGGTTACGTGACCGTGTTCGAGGACGCCGGCTTCCTTGTGATGCACGCGCCCGGCGCCGGGGGCGCCAACGCGGTCGCGTACAGCGATGCTTTCCTGAAGGAGTACGACCGATGAGCGTAGACGCGACGGCAGGCGCGGTCAGCCCCGGCGCAGCGGGAGCCGACGTCATCGCGGGAAGCGACGTGCAGTCCCGCGATACGGTCGGCCTGCTGTTCGCCAGGATTTCTGTGCTGCCGGCGCTCGGCGCGATGGCCTGGCTGCTCGGCGGGTTCGTCCTGCTGCTCGCCGGCTGGTTCAGGCCGGTTCCCGTGCTCGTGCTGTCCGTGCTGATCGCGATACCAGTGCTCTTCTACGGCCTGCGCGCCGTGCCCGGCCTGGCCGGATCCACCGCGCCCGCGCTGCCGCTGTCTGATGGAGGCAGGGCCGAGGCACGCAGGGATGGCAGCAGCGGGAAGGCCCGGGCGGGCACGCCCTGGTGGACCGTGGCCGCCACGGCGGTGATCGTGGCCGCCTTCGCCGCGGACCAGCTCGCGTACCACTCGCAGTTCGTCATGGTGCTGCGCGACCCCGGCTCGTACTACCAGTTCGCGACCTGGATCGCCGGGCACGGCTCGCTGCCGATTCCGCAGGACGCGGCGGCGTTCGGCGGCACCCACGGCGGTGCCGTGACCTTCGCGAGCTACGCCTACTATCAGGTCGGCAACACCGTCCAGCCGCAGTTCATGGCCGGCCTGCCGATGGTGCTGGCCGGCGCCATGTGGCTGGGCGGCGCCAACGCCGCGCTGCTGGTCTCACCGGTGCTCGGCGCGCTCGCGCTGCTGACGTTCGGCGGCCTGGCCGCCAGGCTGGTCGGGGCGCGATGGGCGGTCCTGGCGGTCCTCGCGGCGGCGGTCACGCTGCCGCAGGTGTTCACCAGCAGGTCGAGCTACAGCGAGCCGCTGGCGGAGATCCTGTTTCTGGGGGGGCTCGCCCTGGTGCTCGACTCGCTCCGCGACCGTGAGAACGGCGGGCTGCTCGCCGGCGTCGCCGGGGGCAGCGTCGTGGGGGGTGCCCGCTGGGTCCGCACCGCGACCTGGGCGTCCGCCGCGCTCGGCGGCCTCGCGTTCGGCCTCACGGTCCTAGTGCGGATCGACGGGGCGAGTGACATCCTGCTCGCGATCCCCTTCTGCGGAGCCCTCTTCGTCCTGCGCAAACCACAGGCGCTGCCGCTGACTGCCGGGTTCGCCGTCGGCGTGGCCTTTGGCGCCGTCGACGCGGTGGTCTTCGCGTGGCAGTACATGATGACGAACGAGTCCTCAGTGAAGCCGCTCGTGGAGATCACCATCGTCCTAGTCATCGTCACTGTGGGCGTGACGCTGTACATCCGGCGCCGAGGCCTGCCCCGGTGGGACAGGAAGCCGGGCCTGGTCCGGCTGTGGGGCTGGCTGGCCAACGCGTCAGTGGTCCTCGCGTTCGTCGTCATCGCGGTGTTCGCGCTCCGGCCGCACCTCCAGCATACGTACGGGGCGACCGCCAGCGGCGTGGTCAAGGCGTCCCATGCCGAGCTCAGCCTGCACTGGGTCTGGTGGTACATCGGCATCCCGGCCGTCCTGCTCGGCACGCTCGGCGCGGGCCTCCTCATCCGCAAGTGCCTGCGCGGGCAGGCACCGGACTGGATCCTGCCGCTCATGGTCCTCGTCTGGTCGATCGTCACGTTCCTCTACCGGCCGGCGATCACCCCTGACCAGCCGTGGGCGAGCCGCCGCCTCGTGCCCGCGGTGATACCAGGGTTCATCCTGTTCGCCACCTGGGCCCTTGCCTGGGCGGTCCGCTGGATCCGCCGTTACGTGGAACGGGATGCCCCCGCGGAGCTGGGGGCCGGCGTGGCTGCGGTCGTCCTGGCGATCGGCGCGGTCGCGATCGTGGCACCGGCCGTGTGGACCACCTGGGGTCCGAGGATCAGCACGTCAGGCGGCATCCGCCTGACCTTCGACGGCCTGGGAGACGCTCGCACATACGGCGGCGAGCTCGATGCGATGCAATACCTCTGCACGGAGCTGCCCCCCAACGCGACGGTCGTCATCGTCAACGAGGGTGCCGTGGACCACCTGATGCAGAGCATCAGGGGGATGTGCGGCGTGCCCGTCGGGGGCATGCTGACCGCCAGCCCGACGGTCGTGAAGGCGGTCGTCTCCGACATCTCCGCGACTGGCCGGACGCCCGTCATCCTGGGCGGCAGCAGCAGTGATCTGCGGCCCTACGCCGACGCGGGCGTGGTCAGGCAGGTCATGAAGCTGAACTCCACCAAGGACCCCGGCACGCTCTACTACCCGCCGCGCCATCCGGTACCGTACAGGGTGGACCTATGGGCCTGGGAGCCGGCCTCGGCCGCCCACTGAACACGGGGCGGTGCGCCCGCGCCGCCCCGCGGGCAGCCGCGGCTGTTGTGGCGGCGTACGGTGGAAACTGGTCGCGATGGCGGTTGGCTCGGCGCAGCGAGCGGAGCGAGCGAGCGAGTACCTGCGCGATGTTGCGGCGGGAAGCGTGGCAGGGTGTCGGGGGTCGAAGGGGCGGAGCCCACGGAGACCACCCCGGCCAAGGACGGTGCCCGGGCGCTGGTGGTCGAGCTGCTGCGCCCCGAGGGAACCCCGTTCGACCGCACCAGGGTCGGGCAGATCGTCGTCGAGGAGGGCTTCGGCCGGCTGCTGCACGGCCCTGCGCCAGAGGCGAGCACCAGCCTGGCGGGCCTTCTGCTGGCCGTCCCGCCAGCGCGCTGTTTGCGTTCACTAGCGGGCCCGCGCCTGGTGCGCGCCGTCAGGGCGCGGGACCCCGGAGGTGCTGTGGCCACCAGCCGATCAGGAAGAACAGGAGCCCGGCGGAGGCGACCACCAGGGGCCAGTAGAGCCAGCGCGGCAGCCCGGCAAAACCGATGAAGATGCCGATCGTCGTCCAGATGAAGCGCGGCTTATCCGCCGACGCCGATATCACCAGGTCGATGAACATGAGCACCGTGTACAGGGTCACCGGCAGCGTCACCCGCGCGGCGAGCAGCAACGCGATGCCGATGACGGAGACGACGAACAGGATCGTCACCAGCGAGTTGAACATCGCGTATTTGGTGGCCGCAGGGTCGGTCCAGGTGACCAGGTGGTACTCCTGCACGCCCCAGTCGATCCCCGATTTCCAGCCCTTCTCCTCCACCTCGAACCAGAAGAAGAAGTCGTGGTAGCGCGGCGCGAGATATGCGAAATAGCCCAGCATCCCGAGGGGCGTGAGCACGGGTGCGATCAGCGACCACCAGTCGCGCCTGGTCCAGATCGCGTGCAGCGCGGTCATGCCCAGGCACGGCGCCAGGACGATCAGCGTCGAGTGCTCGGCGGTGCCGAGCAGCCCGAGGACGCCGGCGAGCAGCCACTTGCGGTTCACCGCGGCGAGCAGGCAGCCCGCGGCGAGCGCGATGCCGAGCGGTTCGCTGTACAGCATGCCGAACGTCATCGCGCCAGGGAACGCGCAGAACAGCAGCACTGTGCGGTCGGCCAGCCACCGGTCCCGCACGCGGGCGGCGAGCGCCCATACCGCGACCGCCGAAGCGGCGCCGGACAGCACCTGGACGAGCAGCCCGGCCCACAGGTACCGCGAGCTGGTGAAGGCTAGCAGGTAGCTGGCCGCCTTGACCAAGGCCGGGAGCAGCGGGAAAAAGGCCGTCTCCGCCGGTGCCACTGTTGGGGGCAAGGCGCTCGGCGAGTGGTAACCATGCTGGGCGATCCAGATGTAGAAGTTGGCGTCCTTGAACAGGAAGTAGTTACGCCACGGCATCGACACGCCGTAGATCGCGGCCGCCACGTGCCAGGTGACGAGGATCAGGGCCCACGTGGCCGCGAAGACCAGCAACGGGAACAGCCACGGGCGCGGCAGCCGATCGCTGGGCGTCGGGCGTGGCGGCTGCCCGTCCGCGCCGTCGTCAACGCGCGCCGAGAGCTCACAGCGGGACCCGGCTTTAGGAGCCATAAAATCCGAATAATACGACCCGGAAAACTAGGTAATAGCTTAGTTAGGAACTTCTTAGGTTTTGCCGACACTGGCCGTCCGCGGGGCGCGATGGGCGCCACCACGCCGGGGTGTCGGTGTCGCCGCGGGACCGCGTGATCCGCTCCGGATCCGGCATGTTCCCGCGCGGGCGCCGATAGCGGGTAGTCCCCGGGGCGGCGGTCCAGGCTCACGCACAGGACCAGCATGTGGCGTTCGAACGGGGACCGCTGGTCACGTCCGGGCATCGCCGAGAAGATGACGGCGAGGATGACGCCCGCCAGGGCGAGCGCGGCGGCGACTGCGAGCAGGGCAAGGCCCGTCCCCCGTAGTCGTACCCGGCTGAGTCCCCGGCCCCGCAGGCCAAGACGCAGGCCCGGACCGCCTCGATCAACCGGTCCATCGCGTCCCGTTCGCTGAGCCGGTCCATCAGCCTCGTCGCACCGATTGGCATCCTAGCCAGGCGCCGCTAGGCGGGGGGCCGCCAGCAGCCGTTCGCGCTGAGGCACCACCACGTACTTCGGGTCCTTGGTGGAGGCGACGCCCGCCTCAAACGTGCCGAAGCGCTGCAGTACGCTGCCGCCCAGCAAGGCCAGCGCGGCCGCGGCGGCGGCCAGGCGGCTGTGCCGGGCTGCGGACGCCGCGGCCACCGCCCCGCCCGCCGTGAGGTAGTCGGCAAGCTGGCGCATCCGGTGCGCGCGCCCGGTCGTGTACGCCTCGGTGACCAGGCCGGGTCGCTGTTCTATCAGCCGGGACGCGACGAGTTCGGCGGCCCCGCCGATCACCGCGAGCCGCCGGGCCGGGCCGGCCTCGGCGACCGGCGCGAGCAGCAGGCCGAGGCCGGCGCCGCTGGCGGCGGCCGAGCCGGTGAACACGAACGGCAGCTCCCGGCGGGCCTCATGCCAGGCCGGCACGGCGGTCTGCGCGAGCAGTGCGGCGGTGTAGGAGGCGACGCCGGGCGCGAATGCCGCGGCGGACAAGCCGGCCGGACGGCCGGCGACGTGCAGGAGCCGGCCTGGCGTGGTGGCGCGCAGCCATGGCGGCAGCAGTTCGGCCATGGCTGACAGGGCGCTGCCCGGCCCGTAGGCGACGAGGATCCAGGTGCCGACGCTCATCGGCGAGGTGGGCTTGGCCACTCGCAGGAAGTGCAGGAAGCGTTCGGGCCGGCCCAGGTCGGCGATCAGCAGGCCCATGCTGGCCAGCAGGGCCGCGAAGCCGCCCAGGCGGCCTGCCCGCCGCAGCGCCGGACGGCCCGTCAGGTCGGCGCCTGCCGCGAGCAGGGCCGAGCCGGCCGTCAGGCCGCCGGTGAACAGGTACGCGGGGATCGTCCACTCCCACACCGGCGGCTTCAGCACTGGCCGGCCGTAGTAGGACTCGAACGTGGCGCCCGGCACGGGGAACTGCTCTCTGCTCCCGTCGACGCGGCTCAGGGACCGGACCTGCGTGTCCCTCGCCGTCACCTCCCTCCCCTCCCCGCGAACGCCAGCACGGCCGCGGCGAGCAGGCCCGAGGCAGCCAGGCCGACGTGCTTCCACGTCGAGATCAGGTCACGAGTCGGCACTACCGGGTCGGGTGGCAGCCCGTACACCTCGGGTTCGTCGAGCAGCAGGAAGAACGTGCCGTCGCCGCCGACCCCGTTGCCGGGGTCGGCGCCGTAGAGCCGTGCCTCGGGAACGCCGGCCGCGTGGAGCTGGTCCAGCCGCTGCGCGGCGCGTTCGCGCAGCTCGTCGAGCGGGCCGAACTGGATCGACTGGGTGGGGCAGGCGTGCGCGCAGGCGGGGTCCAGGCCGCCGCGCAGCCGGTCGTAGCACATCGTGCACTTCCAGGCCCGGCCGTCACCGTGCCGCCGGTCGATGACCCCGTACGGGCAGCCCGAAACGCAGTAGCCGCAGCCGTTGCAGATGTCGGCCTGCACCACTACGGTGCCGAACTCGGTGCGGAACAGCGCCCCGGTCGGGCACACGTCCAGGCAGCCGGCGTGGGTGCAGTGCTTGCACACGTCCGAGGACATCAGCCAGCGGAACTCCGTGCGCTCGTGCTCGCCTGGGGTCCTGCCCGGCAGGTCGAAGGAGGGGAACCCGAGATCGACCGGGGCAGTGCCGAGGTCACCGCCGGCTCGCTGCGTGCCGCGCAACGCCTCGGCCACGGTCTCGGCCGCCGCCTCGGTGACCGACGGGCCGGTGGGTAGCTCGCCCAGGCCCGCGTCCTGCCGCCCGAGCGGGCGTTCCTGCTCGATGAACGCGACGTGCCGCCAGGAGTCCGCGCCCAGCATTCCGGTGTTGTCGAATGACATGCCCAGCAGATTCAGGCCGTCCTCGGGCACGTTGTTCCACTCCTTGCAGGCCACCTCGCAGGCCTTGCAGCCGATGCAGACCGAGGTGTCGGTGAAGAACCCGACCCGGGGCGGGTGGTCGAGATGGCCGGCGTTGGCGGCCGGGTCGGCCAGCGGTCCGTACAGGCTGTGCTCGCGCGTGGTCATGCACGCACCTCCACGTGGGCCGGGCCGTGTTCGAGGATCCGGGTGCCTGTTTCCTGCGTGATCCCCGCGCGCCGGCGGTAACCGGCGACGTACTCCAGCAGGGCCGGGCCACGCGGGCGGCGCCCGGGACGTATGTCGCAGGTCAGGACCTTGCTTTCCTGGATATCCACGTTGGGGTCGGCGACCACGCCGATCAGGTCGTTGACCACGTCCCCGGCGGTCAGCCCGGTCTGGCCCCAGTGGTAAGGCAGCCAGACCTGGTGCACGACGCGGCCGTCCACCCGCAGCGGAGCCATCCGGTCGGTGACGACCACCCGCGCCTCGACCGCGGTGCGGCTGGTGATGACGTGGGCCCAGCCCAGATGTCGCAGGCGCCGTTCGGCGGCCAGTTCAGGTGACACCTCGACGAACAGCTCCGGCTGGAGCTCGGACAGATAGGGAAGCTGCCGGCTCATCCCGCCGGCGGTGTGATGCTCGGTGAGCCGCGCCGCGGTGAGCACGTAGGGGAACACCTGGGTGTGCGCCTCCGGCGGGGAGGGGTTGGACGGGTTGTCCGGGCGGCCGTACACCTTGCGGACCGGGCTGGCCTGCTGGCCGTACAGCAGGTTGCGCACGGGCGACTCGTGCGGCTCGTAGTGCGTGGGCAGCGGTCCGTCGGCCAGGCCCGCGGGCGCGAACAGCCAGCCCTTCCCGTCCGACATCATGATGAACGCGTCGTCGCCGTGCAGGGCAGCAGGCCCTTCGGCGCCCTCGGGCGGCCGGTAGTCCGGCGGCTTGGTCTTCTCGAAGTCCGGGACATCGTGGCCAGTCCACTCGCCGTGTTCGGCGTCCCACCAGATCAGAGCCTTGCGCTCGCTCCACGGACGGCCCTGCGGGTCAGCCGAAGCACGGTTGTACAGCACCCGCCGGTCCAGCGGCCACACCCAGCCCCACTGCGGGGCGGACCGCCCCCGCCCGCCGTGCGGTACACGGCGCCGGGCCTGGTTCACCTCACCGGCATACACGCCGCTATAGATCCAGCATCCGCATGCCGTGCTGCCGTCGGCGCGCAAGTCGGTGTACCCGCCGACGGTCCGGCCGGTGTGCAGGTCAATCCCGTTGATGTGCCGCAGCACGTCAGCGCCGGATGGCTCGTCGCCGTCAGTCTTGTAATCCCAGGCCAGGTCGAGCATCGGGCGGTCTCGCTCGTCCGCCGAGTCGGCCAGCTTCTCCTTCAGCAGCCTGCCGAGATGGTAGAAGAACCACAGCTCGGATCGCTGGTCGCCGGCCGGCTCCACTGCCTTGTCCCGCCACTGCAGCATCCGCTGCGTCTGGGTGAACGTTCCGGCCTTCTCCACGTGCGAGGCGGCCGGCATGAAGAACACTTCGGTGCGGCAGCGCTCGGGGACGATCTCGCCAGTCTCGACCTCGGGCGCGTCCTTCCAGAACGTGGCGCTCTCGATCATGGCCAGGTCGCGGACCACCAGCCAATCCAGGTTAGCCAGCCCCAGCCGCTGCAGCCGGCCGTGCGCGGACCCGACCGCCGGGTTCTGGCCGAGCAGGAAGTAGCCGGACACCTTCCCGTCCACCATGTCCATCACGGTCCGGTAGGTCCCGTGGTCGCCGTTGATCCGCGGCAGGTAGCCGAAGCAGAAGTCGTTCTCCTGCGTCGCCGCCTCGCCCCAGTACTCCTTCAGCAGCGAGACCAGGTAGGCGTCGGCGTTCACCCAGAAGCCCTTGTGGTGGTGGCCGCGTACCTCCTCCAGGTAGCCGGCCAGGTTCTCGTGCGTGGTATCCGGCATTGGCAGGTAGCCGGGCAGCAGGCTGAATAGGGTCGGGATGTCGGTGGACCCCTGGATGCTGGCGTGCCCGCGCAGCGCGTAGATGCCGCCACCGGGACGGCCGATGTTGCCGAGCAGCAGCTGGATGATCGACCCGGCCCGGATGAACTGCGCACCAAGGGTGTGCTGGGTCCAGCCGACGCTGTACACCAGCGCGGTGGTGCGTTCCCGGCCGGAGTTCTCCGTCCAGGCCCGGCACAGGGCAAGGAAGAGGTCCTGGGGGACGCCGCAGATGCGCTCGACGATGTCCGGGGTGTACCGGGCGAAGTGCCGCTTGAGGACCTGGAACACGCAGCGCGGATGTTCCAGCGAGGGATCGGCGGCCAGCGCGCCGGACGCCCCGACCAGCACAGGGCCGGCCGAGCCGTGCCGGTCCGGCGCTGACTGCTGCTTGTGGCGCCGGCCCGAGGCCGGCTTGGCCGCGATGCTCTCGTACGACCAGCTCGACGGGTCATAGGAGGCGGTGTCCGGGTCGTACCCGCTGAACAGCCCGTCCAGCTCCTCAGTGTCCCGGAATTGGTCGCTGACCAGCGTCGGCGCGTTGGTGTACGCCTGCACGAACTCCCGGAACTCCAGCTGGTTGGACAGGACGTAATTGATCACCCCGCCCAGGAACGCGATATCGGTCCCTGCCCGCAGGGTGATGTGCTGGTCGGCAAGTGCGCTTGTCCGGGTGAACCGCGGATCGATGTGAAAGACCCGGGTGCCGCGTCGCTTCGCCTCTGTCACCCACTGGAACCCGACCGGATGGGCCTCGGCCATGTTCGAGCCCATGATGACGATGAAGTCGGCGTTGGGAAGGTCCTGCAGGTAATCGGTCGCGCCGCCGCGGCCGAACGATGCTCCCAGACCGGGAACTGTGGCGGAGTGTCAAATACGCGCCTGGTTCTCGATCTGGATCGCGCCCAGCGCGGTGAAGAGCTTCTTGATCAGGTAGTTTTCTTCGTTGTCGAGCGTGGCGCCGCCGAGGCTGGCGAAGCCCATCGTGCGGCGCAGCGTGTTCCCGTCTGAGTCGGCGTCCTGCCAGCCCTTGCGGCGCGCGTCCAGCACCCGGTCGGCGATCATGTTCATCGCGGTGCCCAGGTCCAGCTCGGTCCATTCGGTGCCGTACGGCGGCCGGTAGCGGATCTTCTGTTCGCGCTGCGGGCCGTTGACAAGCTGCCTGCTGGCCGACCCTTTCGGGCACAGCCGCCCGCGGGAGACCGGGCTGTCCGGGTTCCCCTCGATCTGGATAACGCGCTCGTCCTTGACGTAGACGTGCTGTGCGCAGCCGACCGCGCAGTAAGGGCAGACCGAGCCGACCACGCGGTCGGCCGACTGCGTGCGCGGCACCATGCCCTGCGAGTGTCTGGATTCGGCCGCCTGCCCGCGCCCCAGCGGGTCCGGCCCGGACAACTGCCGGTAGACCGGCCACGAACGAATCAACCGCCCTAGCTGCATCAGACCCCCCTTGGTCCTGGGCTGCCTCAGCCTTCGAATAGGTCGTTGAGCTCGTCCGCGTGGTCTTCTTCCTCCTTGAGGATCTCCTCGATGAGCCGCCGGGAGGTGATGTCGTGCTCGCCGAGCCAGCGGATGATTTCGGTGTAAAACTCGATGACGATACGCTCGCCGATGAGGTTCTCGCGGATCATGCCCTGCAAGTCGGTCTCATCGTCGGGGGCGGAGTAGTCGGTGACGGCGCGTTCCTTCATCGTGGCGGGATTCAGGTCAGGCGATCCGCCGAGCTGGTTGATCCGGTCAGATACTCGCCGGAAGTGCCCGAGTTCTTCGGCTGCGTGGTCCTGGAACATGGCGGCGACCTGCTCCCGGTCGATGCCCTGACAGACGATCGCGTTCTGCGTGTACCGCAGGTAGCACACCATTTCGCTGGCGACTACCTGGTTGAGCACCGTGATGACGCCGTCGACGTCGGTGGTGTCGGCCGGGGTGACCGGCCCCTGCTCCAGGTGCTGGCGGGCCTCGTCCCGGATACGGGAGACGTCGATGGCGAAGGTGTTGGGCATTGCTTCCCCCAAAGCAAACCGCAGACTCTCGCTCGCACTCGCGGGCGGCAGGCCAGTGCGCTCCCGCCGCGTGAGCGCGGCGACCAGCCTGAAACGACGTCGGTATTCCCGCCGGCCCAGCAGGCAAACGTCTCCTCGCTACCCGGGCCGCTAAGAGCCGGCGTGCGGTGAGTCGAGCGCGGCGAACAGCAGCCCGCCGATCACGGCCATGTTCTTGTGGAACTGGATCTGTTGGCTGCCTGCGGGCAGCCGGGTCCTTGACTTTTCAGAAAGAGCGCGCGGCCAGGGTGGTGGGAATCATCGAGCCGGCCAGGACCAGGGCGGCCACGCGCGGGACCCAGCCAATCGCCAGCAGCACACCGCACGCCGCCATCAGGGCTCCATTGACCCGCGCCAGTTGCTCGTCTTCGGCGGGAAGCGGAACTTTGCTGCGGAACGCCCGGGCCGCGGGCGGCTACTGTCAGTGCCGGCTTAGATAGCGGCAGGTCGGCGCCAGCCCTCGCCGGCCGGACTTCGCTTGTAGCATCAGCCCGTGGCCGTCCCGGTGCGATCCTTTGACGAGGCTCTGCTCAGCAGATTCCTAGCACGGCTGGACCAGCTCGAAGCGGATCGGGTGCTGACCCCCGTCATTACCCTGGACCGGCTCCGGGAGTTCCTCGACGACGGGCAGCGCGACCTCGTGGAGCAGATCATCAGACTGCGGCCAGGCGACTACGGGGTAGAGACGCCCTACGCAGGGGACCTCGAGCCGCACGTCTTTGAGAAGTACACCGCGCTGAACGATGCGTTCGCAGACGAGCACCCGGGTCGTCAGCTACTTATCCAGTCGTGCTACCGCTCGCCCGCCTGCCAGGTTGCCGTCTTCGTCGGCTGGTTGGCCGCCCGCTACCAGGGCGACATCGGACAGGCCATCCGGCACGTCTCGCCGCCGGCGTACTCCCAGCACACCATTGCCAGCAAGGCTGCCATCGACTTCAAGAACGTCGACGGGTCTCCGTCTGACACCAGCCCAGGCGACTTCGCATATACCGCGGAATACGCCTGGCTGCGACAGCACGCGGCCCGGTTCCGGTTCCAGGAGTCCTGGCTGCCCGGTAACGAGTTCGGCATGGGGGCCGAGCCGTGGCACTGGCAGTACCGGCCGCCGCCGCGCGAGGCCGACCTTGGATGAACTGCGGATCCGGGCTTCGGCGGGGACCTATCCGGGAGCGTCGGTGCTGCCCGGCCGCTGACGGCGTGCCGACGGACGCGGACCGCAGAGCCGGTGCGTCAACACCGCGCAGCGCAAGCGCCCGAGCAGCCACACGGCCAGTGCCGCCCCGCCCAGCGGCGGGTAGCTTTCGAGGAATCCGAATTGTCCGGCGAAGATGGCAGGACCGAACTGGCGGGCCGGGTTGTCGCTCCCCCAGTGAAGGTATCGAGGCCCGCGATACCCCCTCCCCCGACGAGGGCGCCGGCCAGCCACGGTACCGCTGGAGCTAGCCGGCGCACCGAAGGAATACACCGGCGACGACAATGATCACGCCGATGCTGGCGGCTTCTCCGACAAACAGCCAGCTGGCCCAGCCTGACCCCGGCCGCAGCACACCCAGCAGCGAGCCGGCGAGCTGAGCGGCGGCGTAGGGGAGGACGGCACGCCCGGGAAATGTCCCCACCGGGCGCAGGAGGCAAATAGATGAGAAATAACGTAGCCCTGGTAACGGGCGGCACAAAAGGTATAGGTGCGGCGATCGTCGGCGAATTGGTGAGACGGGAATTCCGCGTGGCGACTGTAGCTCGTGAGATTAACCCCGACAGCCAGCAGTACCGTGACGCGCTGTGCCTGTGGTGCGACCTGGGTCATCCTGACCAGATAGCCAGGGCTGTTCGGGATGTGCGGAGGCAGCTGGGAGATATCGGCCTCCTGGTCAATAATGCGGGATTGTACTGCGAGTCTCCGCTCGATGATCTCGGCGACGACGCCATCACCGAGCTGGTTCAGGTCAACGTGGCCGGACTCATTCAGATCACCAAGGCATGCTTGCCTGATCTCCGGGCGCGACATGGGCTGGTGATCAACATCGCCTCCTGCAACGTTCAAGCCCCGCCGCGGTCCCAGGCCGTCTACACAGCGTCTAAATACGCGGTACAAGGTTTTTCAGATTCACTGCGCCTGGAAGTGAACAACGCTGGAGTCCGTGTCACCACGTTGTATCCAGGGCCAGTAAACACGTGGGCCGCCACGTCCGATGAAGGCCTGCTTCGACCGGACGACATAGCTCGCACGGTGACGTATATCGCTGAACTTGACCCGCGGATTGAGATACGCGACCTGCGGCTGGCAGCGATAGCGTGACCAGGCAATCGGCCGGTCAGGCGGCGCACCGCGCGATCAAGGATGCGACAGCTCCGGGCATGGAGAAGAACGGGGAGTGAGAGCTCGCGAGCTCAGCGCTCTGGTTGGCGCGGCTGGCCAGGCGCCGCTGCACGGTCGGCGGGATCGCCCTGTCAAGCGTGCACACCACGTAGGTGGCAGGGATTGTCCGCCACGCCGCGGCATCGACCGCCTGGGCCGAGGTAACCATCAGCTGCGGGACCAGGCGGCTGATCGCCAGCTCGCAGACCAGCGGATCGCAGTCCCCGTAAAGGATGCCAGACGCGGCAGCAGGATCGATGATGAACGTGCCATCGTTGAGGACGAGACACCAGGAAGGCAACGAGCCGCCGACGATCGCCGAACACGACTCGCCAACGTCGAGCATGAACGCCGACAGGTAAATCAGCCGCCGCACCTGTGCCTGCCCGGCCGCCGCCGCTGTCACCGGCGCGCCGCCGTAGGAGTGCGCGCAGACGATGACCGGGCCTTCCAGCCGTTGGAGGAGTAGCCGCACCGCGCGGATATCACCGTCCAGGTCAGCCAGGCCCGCCGCGTCACGACCGCAGCTCGGAAGATCAATCGTCGCCACGCGCAAGCCGTGCCGCGCGAGCAACGGCGCCACTCGCTCCCAGCACCAGGACCCATGCCACGAGCCGTGGACGAGGACGACCGTAGCCGCAGACAGGTCACTCATCGCACCGAGCCCGGTGGTCAGTGAATAGGCCTTGACGTATCAAGGCAACATGAGACGCCATGCAACTTCCAGCTCCCTTGCCCCTTTGGCCGATGCGGGCGAGGCGTTCCCGCCGCCGCGTCCGGCCCGGCGGGCGTGCCGCCGCAGTCGGCCGCGCGGTCAGGGCAACGTGAGCATGGCCGGCGCCGGACGACGTCAGCGGGCTGGAGAGCGGGCTGGGCTTCGGAGACGGCCCGGATCGTTCGGAAAAATTCTGTGCGGCACGGCCGGACGGGGACAGCGGGCGGCGGGCCATCCGGCGATCCGTCATTGGTTTTAGTTTGCTAATTATTCACCTTGGCATCCGCGGCGAGCGCGTGCAGGCGGCAGCGGGTGCCGGGCCTGGGGGCACCCGGGCATGATTGCAGGTCACGACACCGCCTGGGTCGTCACCGGCCTCAGTATTCCGGGCGGAGCCGTCCCTAGACGCCTTCGGCAACTGTGAACAGGCTGAGCTTGGGCGCAGCGGCCAGGATCGAGCCCAGGTCCGAGGTACCCTCGGCGCTGGCCCGCCACGCGCGGTAGGCCCGGTCATGATCGATCGATTCCCAGGTCTCATACAGGACCACGTGTGCCGGGTCGTCGCTGTCGACCAAGACCGTGACATCCACGCAGCCGGGGAACGCGCGGGTGTCGGCAAGCGTTGCGTGCAGGACCTTGTGCGCGGTTTCCAGCGAGTCGGCCTTGAGCTGCAGATCGAGAATTGCGGTTATCGCCACGGCTGCTCCATGTGACACGGCGCTGAACACACACAACCCTTCCGCAGTGCGGCGCTTGAGTTAATGTGCCAGGTCTCAGCAAATCGCCGCCGCACTAGTCACCTGACGACAGCCGTCGGCAGCCGGCCAGCGGCAACGCCAGGAAACGGCGTCCTCGGCAGCCCGTTGACGTAACCCGACTACGGACCACCCGCGGCGGAATGTGAAGCGGCCTCGTCAGTACCGCCAGCGGTGGGAGGCGACCGTCTCCTCCGGGGAGTGCTCCGCTGCCCAGGCGGCATCGGCGCGGCGGACGGCGGTGAAGGCGCCCAGCAGCGGCTCGCCCAGGGCGTCGCCGATCCGCTTGCTGTCGAGCAGCGCCCGTTCCTGGCCTTCGGGGGTGACGGGCAGCGCCGGGATGGCCCGCTCGGTCCGCTGTTCGCTGCTCCAGGCGCCGGGGTCCTGCTGGACAGGCGGCGGCAGCTCGGCGTTGTCGTCGATGCCGGCCAGTCCCGCGGCCAGCACGGCGGTGAGCGCCAGGTACGGGTTGCCCGACGCGTCAGACGCCTTGAGCTCCACGTTGGCCCGGTCAGTCCCGATGAACGCGGAAGCGGGCACGTACCGCAGCGGCGCCTCGCGGTTCTCCACGCCCCAGAACTGGTAGGCGCCGGCGAAGTAGCCGGGGCGGCGGCGCAGCAGGGAGGGGACGCTCGGCGCGCTGACCGCGGCGATCGCCGGCAGGTCCCGCAGCAGCCCGCCCAGGAACCGGGCGCCGTCGCCGCCGGGCAGACCCGCACCGTTGACGGCCAGCAGGTTGCCGCCGCCGCGGCTCACCGACACGTGCAGGTGCAGGCCGTTGCCGACCCCCTCCAGGGTGACCAGCGGGGCGAAGCTGACCCGCAGCCCGCGGGCGCGGGCGGCGGCGTGGATGGTCTGCCGCGCCAGCAGCTGCCGGTCCGCCGCGGTGACCGGGTCGGCCGGCGCCAGGCTGACCTCCAGCTGCGACAGGCCATACTCCGCGTGCAACTGCCCCACGGGGACGCCGTTCGCCGCCAGGTCCCGCAGCACAGCCGCCGCGAACTCATCGACCTGCAGCAGCGCGTGCGGACTGTAGGCGGGCCCCTGCTGGGCCGCGGCCGGCTCGTCTCCTGCCTGGGAGACGAAGAACTCCAGCTCGAACCCGGCGCGTAGCGACAGGCCGGCGGCAGCCGCCCGCGCTACCTGCGCATCGAGGCGGGTCCGCTGGTCATACGGCCAGGGCTCACCGTCCGGGCCCACCTGCCGCCCCGGTGCCCACGCGAAGCCGGGCTGGCCGGCCAGCGGGGTGACCAGGGCCGCGTCCGGCACCAGGCGGATGTCGCCGGAGGGGGTCGACAGGCTGTCGTGGGCGAAGGTGATGCCGTCGTGGGAATCGAAGACGGCGAACAGCGGCGTGATGCCCACGCCCCGCTGCACCGCGTCCGGCAGCGCGGCGAGGGGCACGGTGCGGGACCGCGGGATGCCGTTGTTGTCGGCCCACGCGATCGTGACTCCCGCGACGCCTGCCTTGGCCAGGCGGTCCTGGATCGGGGATATGACTGCGCTCATTCGGTCACCACGCTTTCGTGCCCGCCTGCGAGCTGCGCGTGCGGCTGGTCCTCCACCGTCTCGTCGGTTGCCGAAGTCAGCCCGTCCTCGGCGAGCAGCCGGTCACCGACCCGGCGGCCGACGCCCGGCCAGGCGACGACGATGGCGATCCCGAGTACCACCCAGATCCCGGCGATGACCGGGTTCCAGAACCCGGGACCGGAGTCCGTGGTGAACTCCAGGTTGTAGTACATCGTGAACCCGAGGAGGACTAGCGCCGCCACCGGGATCACCGCCTCCCAGCGGTAGCCTCGCCGGTGCCTGCCCGTAGCGTACAGCCGGGCCACGCCGAGCGCCGCGAGGGCGTAGGCCACGATCAGGGTGAGCGTGCCGATCGTCCCTCCCCAGGCGAAGATGTTGAACGCGTCGGACACGCCGCCCAGGCGGAGCGCGTAGATGACGATGACGGTGAGCGCGCCGACCACGGCCAGCGCCACCGTGGGCGTGGCGGTACGACGGGAGGTCCGCGACAGCGCCCGCGGCCCGAGACCGTCCCGGCCGAACGCATACACCAGCCGGGAGGCGGCCACCGTGGAGGCCAGCGCGCAGGCGAAGGCACTGATCGCGGTGCCCGCCGTGATGATGTCACCCAGCGGGGACCCGACGTAGGTGCTGCTCAGATCGCCGAGCAGCGAGCCGGAGTTGACGAACGCGGTCACCCCCTGCGAACCGGTGCCGAAGCCCAGCACCTCCACGGCGGTGACGAGTATGAAGTAGACGCCGCCCAGCAGGACCACGCCGAAGATCGCGCGGGGGATGTTGCGGCGGGGCTGACGGGTCTCCTCGCCGAGGGTGCCCGCCGCCTCGAAGCCGGCGAACGCGAGGAAGCCGAAGATCGCTCCCTTGAAGATCGTCCCGAAGTCCGTGCCCGGCTCGGGCTCGAACACCGACAGCGTGAAGTGCTGGCCGCCGGGTGTCTGGTGCGCGATGACTTTGACCAGCACGATGACCGCGACGACCACGATGAGGGTGACCGTCACGCCCTCGAAGCAGAGCACCGTCCGGGTGGCCTGGCGGGCAGAGAAGAGAGCGAACGCCCACACGAGGACGAGGACGAACGGGACGATGGCGAACGGCGCCCAGCCGGGCGGGTCGTGCCAGATGCCCACGTCACCGAGGAACGTGCCGGTGAATATGCCCGCCGCGGCGACGGTGATGGCCGCGAACAGCACGTAAGTGCCCGCCAGCGCCCAGCCGGCCACCACGCCGGCCCGCGGGCCCAGCGTCGCTCCCACAAACCCGTAGACGGAGCCCGCGTGGTGGAAGTGCTGGGTGAGCCGGATGAAGCTGTGCGCCACGAACGCCACCGTGACCAGGGCCAAGACGAAGGCCAGCGGCACGGCCCGGCCGACGATGCCGGCGGTGGCCTGCGGCGTAATGTTGGCCGCCATGCTGGGCGCCATCAGGCCGATCGAGATCGCGATCGCGCCGAGCAGCGACAGCGTTCTGCGCAGTTGAGTGTTCCTCGAAGACTTTCCCTCGCCCGCTGTGGTCACGAACGTTGCCTTCCGACGCTGGGGCCCGCCGATCACCGACCCTCCCGGAGAGGGCGACTTGTGGTGACCTACAGAAGTGTATTAATCCGATAGTTTTAGTCAACATT